>NZ_CALAOH010000046.1 GCF_937926365.1 uncultured Azohydromonas sp.
GGTCGAAGAAGAACTTGGCGTCGGCCAGGCGCGGGCGCACCACGCGCTCGTTGCCACCGACCACGGCGCTGGCATCGTCGGGGCGGATGTTGCTCACCACCAGGAAGCGGTTGGTGAGCTTGCCGGCCGCGTCCAGCAGCGGGAAGTACTTCTGGTTGGCCTTCATCGTGAGGATGAGGCACTCCTGCGGGACTTCCAGAAACTCCTTCTCGAACTGGCAGGTCAGCACGTTGGGGCGCTCCACCAGCGCCGTGACCTCGTCGAGCAGCGCGGCGTCCTCGATGGGCTGGAGGCCCTCGCGGGCGGCGGCCTCCTGGAGCTGGCGCGCGATCTCGGCGCGGCGGGCCTCGAAGCCGGCGATCACGGCGCCGTCCTGCTGCAGCTGCTGCGCGTAGCTGTCGGCGTCCAGAATCACCACCGGGTCCACCGCGGCCTCGAAGCGGTGGCCGTGCGTGGCGCGACCGGCCTGCAGGCCCAGCGCCTGCACCGGCACCACGTCGGCGCCGTGCAACGCCACCAGCGCGTGCGCCGGGCGCACGAAGTTCACGCTGCTCCAGCCGTCGGCGAGCTGGTAGCTCATGACCTTGGGGATGGGAAGGTTGGCCAGCGCGTAATCCAGCGCTTTTTGCAAGCCCTGCGCCAACGTTGCCCCAGGAACGACGCTGTCGAGGAACAACGCTTCAGCCTTGCCATCAACCTTACGAACCAAGCTGGGCACTACCGATGCGTCGGCGCCAAGCGACGCCAATTTCTTAAGTAGTGCTGGAGTAGGTTTGCCCTCTGCATCGAGCGCCACGCTGACTGGCATGAGCTTTTGCTGAACTGAACGCGTCGGCGCACAAGCGCGCACGTCAGTGATATGGACAGCTAATCGCCTTGGGGATGCAAAAGCTGTTTGCTTGCAGGTGATCTCGGTGAGGTCCTGCGCATTCAGTTCAGTCAGTACGGCGCTTGCAAAGACCTCTCCGAGTTTTCGGAGCGCTTTCGGCGGCAATTCCTCGACGAAGAGTTCGACGAGCAGATTCTTCGTAGTCATATCAAGCGGCCTTTTTCGAGTCCTTTTTGGCCGCTTCAGCAGCCAGCTTGGCAGTCACTTCGTCGGCCCAAGCTTTGGGTGCCATAGGAAAACCCAGGCGCGCGCGGCTGTCCACGTAGCTCGCCGCCACCGAGCGCGCGAGGTTGCGGATGCGGCCGATGTAGGCCGCGCGCTCGGTCACGCTGATGGCGCCGCGGGCGTCCAGCAGGTTGAAGGTGTGCGCCGCCTTCAGGACTTGTTCATACGCCGGCAGCGCCAGCTGCTGCGCGATCAGGTGCTGGGCCTGCTTCTCGTGCGCGCCGAAGGCGGTGAGCAGGAACTCCACGTCGGAGTGCTCGAAGTTGTAGGTGCTCTGCTCGACCTCGTTCTGGTGGAACACGTCGCCGTACTTCAAGCCGGGCGTGAACTCCAGGTCGTAGACGTTTTCCACGCCCTGCAGGTACATCGCCAGCCGCTCCAGGCCGTAGGTGATCTCGCCGGTGATGGGCTTGCAGTCGATGCCGCCGACTTGTTGGAAGTAGGTGAACTGCGTCACCTCCATGCCGTTGAGCCACACCTCCCAGCCCAGGCCCCAGGCGCCCAGCGTGGGGTTCTCCCAGTCGTCCTCGACGAAGCGGATGTCGTTCTTCTTGAGGTCGAAGCCCAGGGCCTGCAGCGAGCCTAGGTAAAGCTCCAGGATGTTGGCCGGCGCGGGCTTCAGGACGACCTGGTACTGGTAGTAGTGCTGCAGCCGGTTGGGGTTGTCGCCGTAGCGGCCGTCCTTGGGGCGGCGGCTGGGCTGCACGTAGGCCGCCTTCCAGGGCTCGGGGCCCAGCGCGCGCAGGAAGGTGGCGGTGTGGCTGGTGCCCGCGCCGACCTCCATGTCGTAGGGCTGCAGCAGTGCGCAGCCCTGCGCACCCCAGTATTCCTGCAGGCGAAGAATGATTTGCTGGAAGCTCAGCGTGGCCATGGGTGGAGGATCTGGACGTAAACCTTTGATTCTAGGGTGGCGCCCAAGGCGACCCCGCGCAGCCGGCAACGTGCCTCGGGCTCCGGGCCGCAGCGCCCGGACGCCGCTCAGTCGCTGCGCCGCACCCGTGCCAGGACCAGCACGATGGTCAGCAGCGCCGCCGCCAGCGGCGGCCACAGTCCGCCGCGCGCGGCCCACCAGGCAAAGGGCGTGACGCCCTCGCGCGCCTGCACCACACCTTCCAGCGTGCCCTGGGTGAAGGGCGGCAACTGCGCCGTGACGCGGCCCAGCTCGTCGATGACGGCGGTGACGCCGGTGTTGGTGGAGCGCAGCATCGGGATCTGGAACTCCAGCGCCCGCATGCGGCTGATGTTGAGGTGCTGCGGCAGCGCCACCGTGGGGCCGAACCAGCCGATGTTGCTCAGGTTCACGAACACCGTGGGCGCGTGCGTCGGGTGCTTGAAACGCCGCGCCAGCTCCTCGCCGAAAAGGTCTTCGTAGCAGATGTTGGGCGCCAGACGCTGGCCCTGCGCGACGAAGGACGGCGCGTTCAGCGGCCCGCGGGCGAAGTCGCCCAGCGGGATGGCCATCAGATTGGTGAACCAGCGAAACAGCGGTGGGATGAACTCGCCGAACGGCACCAGGTGCACCTTGTCGTAGCGGTAGGGCTCGCGGTCGGCGGTGTGCGAGGACAGGCCCAGCACGGAGTTGGTGTAGCCCTCCTCGAAGCTACCCAGCGGCACGCCGATGAGCGCGGCTTGCGGCGAGTGCTCGAAGCGGTCGCGCAACGCGCCCCAGTAGCTAGGGGCAACGTCCTGCAGCTGCGAGGGCAGCAGCGGGATGGCGGTCTCGGGCGCCACAACCAGGTCGCCGCGCGCCTGGTCCAGTGCCTGGCGCAGCCAGGCCAGCGCGCCGGGCAAATGCTCGGCGGCAAATTTTTCATCCTGCGCCACGTTGGTCTGCACCAGGCTCACCCGCAGCGTGCCGTGGCCCAGCGTGAAGGCCGCCGGCCCCAGCGCCGAAGCCAGCCCCAGCACCACCGCCACTCCGGCCAGAGCCAGCGCCAGCCCGCGCGGCCCGGCGCGCGCGGCCATCACAGGTAGCGCCGACAGCAGCGCCAGCGCCGCGCCGATGCCGTACACGCCCACCCAGGGCGCCAGCACCGCCAGCGGCGCGTCCACCTGCGCGTAGCCGCTGGCCAGCCACGGGAAGCCCGTGAACAGCGCCCCGCGCGCGAGCTCCGCCAGCAGCCACAGCGCCGCCCACAGCAGCGCATCGGGCAGCGCGCGGCCGCGCCGCAGCCGCGCGTACAGGCCCATGGCCAGCGCCAGGTAGGCACCCATGGCCAGCGCCAGCGCCACCACCGCCGCCGCAGCCAGCGGCGCGGGCAGGCCACCGTAGCGGTGCATGCTCACGAACAGCCACCAGGTACCCGCGCCCACCCAGGCGCTGCCGTAAAGCCAGCCCAGCAGCGCTGCGCGGCGCGGGCGCGCCGGCTGCACGCGCCACGCCAGCAGCGCCACGCACAGCAGTTGCAGCGGCCACACCGCGGTGTGCACGAAGACGAGCGACTGCAGCGCGCCCAGCGCCGCCACCAGCGGCAGCTCCAGCCGCGCGATCCAGGGTGCTGCGGACTTCAAGATGGGGGCGCGTCGGCAGGAATGCGGGTGACCTTGAACCAGCGCACCGCGCCGCCGCGCGTGAGCATGACCGTGAAGCGCAGCGGGCCGACATCCACCGCCTCGCCGCGGCGCGGCACGTGGCCGATCTCGTGTGCCACCAGCCCGCCGATGGTGTCGAAGTCCTCGCTGGGCAGCGTGGTGGCGAAGGCGTCGTTGACGTCCTCGATCTCGGCGTCGCCGGCGACGCGGTAGCTGCCGTCGGCCAGCGTGTAGACGGCGCTCTCGGCGTCCTTGTCGTCGAACTCGTCCTCGATCTCGCCCACGATCTGCTCCAGCACGTCCTCGATGGTGAGGAGCCCGGCGGTGTTGCCGAACTCGTCGATGACGATGGCCAGGTGGTTGCGGTTGCTGCGGAAGTCGCGCAGCAGCTCGTTGAGCCGCTTGCTCTCGGGCACGAACACCGCCGGGCGCAGCAGCGTGCGCAGGCTCAGCTCGGGCGCTCGCTGCAACTTGAGCAGGTCCTTGGCCATGAGGATGCCGATGATGTTGTCGCGCCGCCCGTCGTAGACCGGAAAGCGAGAGTGGCCGGCGGAGATGACCTGTTCCAGGAGGTCGTCGTAGGGCGCCTCGATATCGAGCAGGTCCATGCGCGGCGCGGCCACCATCACGTCGCCGGCGCTCATGTCGGCCATGCGCAGCACGCCTTCCAGCATCAAGCGCGATTCGGGCTCGATGAGCTCGCGCTGCTCGGCTTCGGCCAGCGTCTCCATCAGCTCGGCCTTGGAATCCGGCCCGGGCGAGATGAACTCCACCAATCGTTCGAAGAGACTGCGTTTCTCGACCGGCAGCCGCGACGGGCGGCCGGACGGGGACTTGACTGATTGAGGCGGTTCTGACACGGCAGGTGTCGGCAGTGGGAAGGGGACAAGAATACCCGATCGGCTTGACAGGGCACGGAGCTTGCATGACAGTCCGTCGCCCTCATCCGACCCCCCTGGCGCTCAAGGGCCAGGCAGCAGCCCATGTCCAACGGACTGATTCCCGCGACCATCCTTACCGGCTTTCTAGGCAGCGGCAAGACGACGCTGCTCAAGCGCGTCCTGAGCGAATCCCACGGCCAGAAGATCGCCGTGATCGAGAACGAGTTCGGCGAAGAGAACATCGACAACGAGATCCTGGTGGCCGACACCGAGGAACAGATCGTCCAGCTCTCCAACGGCTGCGTTTGCTGCACGATCCGCGAAGACCTGCGTTCCACGCTGTCCGTGCTGGCGGCCAAGCGCCGCCGCGGCGAACTCAATTTCGAGCGCGTGGTCATCGAGACCACCGGCCTGGCCGACCCGGGCCCCGTCGCCCAGACCTTCTTCATGGACGACGAGATCGCCGAGAGCTTCCTGCTCGACTCGATCCTGACGCTGGTGGACGCCAAGCATGCCCACCAGCAGCTCGACACCCGCCAGGAGGCGCGCCGCCAAGTGGGTTTCGCCGACCAGATCTTCATCAGTAAATCTGACCTGGTTTCGCCCGAGGAAGTGGACGATCTGTCACACCGCCTCAAGCACATGAACCCGCGCGCGCCGCAGCGCCGGGTGCACTTCGGCGAGGTGCCCATCAGCGAGGTGTTCGACCTGCGGGGCTTCAACCTCAACACCAAGCTCGAGATCGACCCCGACTTCCTCAACGAGTCGGCGCACGACCACCACCATCATCACGACCACGAGCACGGCGAGCACTGCGACCACCCGCACCACCACCATCACGACGACGACGTCAAGTCCTTCGTGTTCCGCGCCGATAAAGCTTTCAACCCGGCCAAGCTGGAGGACTTCCTCGGTGCGATCGTGCAGGTCTACGGACCCAAGATGCTGCGCTACAAGGGAGTGCTCTATATGAAGGGCAGTGATCGCAAGGTCGTGTTCCAGGGCGTGCACCAGATGATGGGCAGCGACCTGGGCCCGAAATGGGCGCCAGGCGAGAAGAAGCAAAGCAAGATGGTGTTCATCGGCGTGGACCTGCCGCGGGACATCCTGCTGCAGGGTTTGGAGCAATGCCTGGTGTAAGCGGTTGCAAGCAGCGCGCTGGCTACAATGCCGCGCGCTGCGCGCACCCCCCCCCGTGCGGCGCCCCGTCGATTCGAGGAGAGCGATGTGAGCAAGACCCCGGTCCAGAGCGCGGCAGCCGCCGGCCCCTCTTCCCCAATCGAGACCGCCGCCACGGCCGTGGCGCCCCCGTCCGCCGCCGCCAGCCGCTTCGCTGAGCGTTTCGCGCCTTCTCCTCAACCCGCCGCCAGAACCTATCCCGATCCCGCCATGGAAACTCTCAAGCCCCCCGTCAAGGCGGACCCGAAGCTCGCCAACGCCTGGAAGACCAAGTCCGGCAGCGAGCTGACCGAAGAAGAACTGCTCGCCATGCCCGACAGCGAGTACATGAACGACAAGCAGCTGGACTTCTTCCGTGCGCGGCTGAGCGCGCTGAAGGAGGACCTGCTGTCCAACGCCGGCGAGACCACCGAGCACCTGCGCGAGGACACCTCCATCGTTCCCGATCCGGCCGACCGCGCCACGATCGAGGAGGAGCATGCGCTGGAGCTGCGCACGCGCGACCGCGAGCGCAAGCTGCTTAAGAAGATCTCGCAGTCGCTGGCGCGCATCGACGCGGGCGACTACGGCTACTGCGACGAGACCGGCGAGCCCATCGGCCTGGGCAGGCTGCTGGCGCGCCCGACGGCCACGCTGTCGCTGGAAGCGCAGCAGCGCCGCGAGCTCAAGCAGAAGATGTTCGGCGACTGACGCCACCCGCTGCCACCGCCTCGTCCCCATGGCCGAGCCGAAGGACGGCACGAGCTTCCTGCGCAAGGTGGTGCGCCTGGTGGCAGCCACCGGCGCCGAGGGCGACAGCCCTGCGGACGACAGCACCCTCATGGGCCTGGAGCGCTCCGAGCTCAAGGCCATGATCGAGCGCAAGCGCCGCAACGACTTCGTGCGCAAGCGCGAGTTCGACATGCTGCGCAAGCTGCGCCGCGAGGGCGTGACCAGCCCCGCGGCGCTGGAAGCGCTGCACCTGGATACCGAGCCGCGCCACGACGTCCCCGGCACGCTGGCCGCGGACTGCGGCGTCAAGGCCAAGATTGACGCGATCGAGCAGCAGATGGTGGGCGATGGCCTGCCCGCCAGCCGGCTGCTGGCGGCGCGCATGGCCCAGCACCAGCGCCCGCCCGTACTGCTCGAAGCCATCCAGCCCGTCACGCTGCCGGGCGCCGCCGCCTGCGAGGTGCTGCAGGACCCACTGCTCGACGAGGCCGTGATCGCCTTCGCCAACGGCGAGTTCGTGCGCTGCGAGCAGCTGCTGGCCGAGCTCACCGGCCCCGACGGCGTGCGCGCGCGCCATCCCGACACCTGGCTGGTACGGCTGGACCTCTACCGCGCCACCGGCGCGCAAGCCGCCTTCGAGCTGCTGGCCGCCGAGTTCGCGCAGCGCTTCCACCGCTCGCCGCCGCAGTGGTTCTCGCTGCCGCAGCGCCTGGCACAGCAGCCGGCGCCCAGCAGCTCCCTGGCGGAACCGGGACAGGGCTGGGCCTGCCCGGCCGTGCTCGACGCCCCCGCGGTACAGCGGCTGCAGCAGTACACGCAGCAGACGCCGCCGCCGTGGACCATGGACTGGTCGGGCCTGCAGCACGTGCATGCCGACGCACCGGCCAGCCTGGCCCCGATGCTGCAGCAGTGGGCCGCTCAGTCGCTGGATCTGCATTGGCTGGGCAGCGAAAACCTGCTGCAGCGCCTGCGCGAGGCCACGCCCGCGGGCTCACGCGACGCCGACCCCGCGCTGTGGCTGCTGCGGCTGCAGGCGTTGCGGCTGCTGCACCGCGCGCAGGCCTTCGACGAGGCCGCCATCGATTACTGCATCACCTACGAGATCTCGCCGCCCCCCTGGGAGCCGCCGTGCTGCCGCGTGCGCCTGAGCCGCGAGAGCAGCCCGGTCGCGCCGCCCTCCTCGCTGCCGCCATTGACCTCGCTGCTGAGCGACATCAGCCGCTTCGACACGTCGCTGCATGAAGCCGACGCCGTGGCCGAGCTGGAGCTCGCGGGCCAGCTCGTGGGCGACATCAGTCCTCTGCTGCGGCGGCTGCAGCAGCAACTGGGCAACGCCGCACGCGTAGAGCTGCACTGCCCGCGGCTGGTGCGCGTGGACTTCAACGCCGCCGGCGAGCTGCTGAAGTGGGTGCAGGCACGTCACCAGGAACACCGCAGCCTGAGCTTTTCGGACACCCATCGCCTCGTCGCGCTGCTACTGGGCGCGATGGGCATCAACGAGCACGCCCGCGTGCGCGTGCATCCCAACTGAACCCCACCCGCCATCCGCCGCGCGCGGATGGCTTTCCCGCGGCCCTGGCGCCGCTCAAGACAGGCACTCCATGGAACCCTTTCACGGCACCACCATCGTCAGCGTGCGCCGCGGCCCCCTCGTCGCCCTGGGCGGCGACGGCCAGGTGACGCTGGGCAACATCGTCGTCAAGTCCAGCGCGCGCAAGGTGCGCCGCCTCTACCGCGACCAAGTCCTGGCTGGCTTCGCCGGCGCCACGGCCGACGCCTTCACGCTCTTCGAGCGCTTCGAGGGCAAGCTGGAAAAGCACCAGGGCCACCTGGTGCGCGCCGCCGTCGAACTGACCAAGGACTGGCGCACCGACCGCGTGCTGCGCCGCCTCGAAGCCATGCTGGCCGTGGCGGACAAGGACGCTTCGCTGATCATCACCGGTAACGGCGACGTGCTGGAACCCGAGCACGGCATCATCGCCATCGGCTCCGGCGGCGCCTACGCGCAGGCGGCGGCGCGCGCACTGATGCAGCACACCGAGATGTCGCCGGCGGAGATCGTCAAGCAGTCGCTGACCATCGCCGGCGACCTGTGCATCTACACCAACCAGCACCACACCATCGAGACCCTGGGCACCGCGCCCGCGGCCGCCGCCTGAGGTCCGCCGCGTGCAAGTCCCCGTTCCCAATTTCCTTTTGCCAAGCCACGCCATGAGCGCCATGACCCCACAGGAAATCGTCTCCGAGCTCGACCGCCACATCGTCGGCCAGGCGCAGGCCAAGCGCATGGTGGCCATCGCGCTGCGCAACCGCTGGCGCCGCCAGCAGGTGGACGAGAAGCTGCGCGCGGAGATCACGCCCAAGAACATCCTCATGATCGGCCCCACGGGTGTGGGCAAGACCGAGATCGCCCGGCGCCTGGCGCGGCTGGCGGACGCGCCCTTCATCAAGGTCGAAGCGACCAAGTTCACCGAAGTGGGCTACGTCGGCAAGGACGTGGACACCATCGTGCGCGACCTGGTGGACGTGGCCGTGAAGCAGGAGCGCGAGCGCCAGATGCGCACCAAGCGCGCCCAGGCCGAGGACGCCGCCGAGGAGCGCGTGCTCGACATCCTGGTGCCGCTGCCGCGGCACGCCGGCTTCGGGATCACGCCCAGCGAATCGCCGTCGGACAACGCCGCGCGCCAGGGCATGCGCAAGCGCCTGCGCGAGGGCCTGCTCGACGACAAGGAGATCGAGATCGAGGTGGCGGACCACCGCCCCTCGCTGGAGATCCTGGGCCCGCAGGGCATGGAGGAGATGGCCGAGCAGCTCAAGGGCCTGTTCTCGCAGTTCGGCCAGGCCAAGCGCCACACCCGCAAGCTCAAGATCGCCGAGGCGCTGAAGCTGCTGGTGGAAGAAGAGGCGGCCAAGCTGGTCAACGAGGACGAGATCAAGACCGCGGCGGTCGCCAACGCCGAGGGCAACGGCATCGTCTTCATCGACGAGATCGACAAGGTCGCCGGCAGCGGCGAGTCGCGCGGCGCCGATGTCTCGCGCCAGGGCGTGCAGCGCGATCTGTTGCCGCTGGTCGAAGGCACCACCGTCAACACCAAGTACGGCATGGTGCGCACCGACCACATCCTCTTCATCGCCTCGGGCGCCTTCCACCTGGCCAAGCCCAGCGACCTGATTCCGGAACTGCAGGGGCGCTTTCCGATCCGCGTCGAGCTGGGCTCGCTGTCGGTGGATGACTTCGAGGCCATCCTGAAGTCCACCCACGCCAGCCTGGTGAAGCAGTACCAGGCGCTGCTGGCCACCGAGGGCGTGACGCTGCAGATCACGGACGACGGTATCCGGCGCCTGGCACAGATCGCCTTCGACGTGAACGAGCGCACCGAGAACATCGGCGCGCGGCGCCTGGCCACGGTAATGGAGCGGCTGCTGGACGAGGTCAGCTTCGACGCGCCCAAGCTCTCCGGCCAGACCGTGGCGCTCGACGCCGCGGCGGTGGATGCCAAGCTGGGCGAGCTCTCGCGCAACGAGGACCTCTCGCGCTTCATCCTCTGACAGGCCCCCGGGGCGGGGAGGCGGCCGGGCCGGCCGCTTGCCCCGCTGCCAGCCGGCCCGCGGCGCACGCCGCCGCGGTTTTTGGTGGCCGCGAAAGGAGCCCGCCCCGATGGATCGCCCTCGCCTGCTGCGCCGGCTCCAGGCCGTGCGCGCGCACAGCCTTACGCTGGCGCAACCGCTTTCGGCCGAGGACTGCGCACTGCAGTCCATGCCCGATGCCAGCCCCGTCAAGTGGCACTTGGCGCATACGAGCTGGTTCTTCGAGACGCTGGTGCTGGGGCCGCACAGCCCGGGCTACCGCGTGTTCGATGCGCGCTTCGCCTACCTCTTCAATTCCTACTACGAGGCGCTGGGGCCGCGCCATCCGCGCCCGCAGCGCGGGATGCTGGCGCGCCCGGCGCTGGCTGAGGTGATGGCCTACCGGCGCCATGTGGACGCGGCGCTGCACGAGTTCATCGAGGCCGGCGACGAGGGCGCGCTGGCGGGCGCGGCGACGCTGATCGAGCTGGGGCTGCAGCACGAGCAGCAGCACCAGGAGCT
Source organism: uncultured Azohydromonas sp. (assembly GCF_937926365.1). Lineage (GTDB taxonomy): Bacteria > Pseudomonadota > Gammaproteobacteria > Burkholderiales > Burkholderiaceae_C > Azohydromonas. The sequence goes on from NZ_CALAOH010000046.1 coordinate 10,507, forward strand.
GATCCTCACCGACCTGAAACACCTGCTCTCGCTCAATCCGCTGCAGCCGGCCTACCTGGCGCCGGACCCGGCCGCGCCGGCGGTCGGCGCGGCACCGCCGGTGCGCTGGCTGGAATTCGAAGGCGGGCTGGCCGAGATCGGCCACGGCGGCGGGGGTTTCGCCTTCGACAACGAGACACCGCGCCACCGCGTATGGCTTCAGCCCTGGCAACTGGCGAACCGGCCGGTAAGCTGTGGCGAGTATTGGGCCTTCATAGACGACGGCGGCTATCGCCGCCCCGAGCTCTGGCTCAGCGACGGCTGGGCCTGGGTGCAGGCCCAGGGCGCCACGGCGCCGCTGTACTGGCAGCCGGAAAGCGGCACGCAGTTCACGCTGTTCGGCCCGCGCCCCATCAATCCGGCAGAGCCGGTGTGCCACCTCAACCTCTACGAGGCCGCCGCCTACGCCCAGTGGGCCGGCGCACGGTTGCCGACCGAAGCGGAATGGGAAGCGGCCCTGCAGATGCAGCCGGCCGCCGCGGCATCGGCGAAAAGCCTGCGCGAACACCTGCACCCGGCGCCCATCGTGGATGGCCCTGGGCTGCTCCAGGCCGATGCGGCCGTGTGGCAGTGGACACGCTCGGCCTACGAGCCCTATCCGGGATTCAGGCCACTGGCGGGCGCGGTGGGTGAGTACAACGGCAAGTTCATGGTCAATCAGAGCGTGCTGCGCGGCGGCAGCTGCGCCAGCCCGGCCGGCCATGTGCGGCCAAGCTACCGCAATTTCTTCCCGGCGCCGGCGCGCTGGCAGTTCACCGGGCTGCGGCTGGCGCGCGATGCCGGCTGAGCCGCGCGCCCTCGCCCCACTTCTTGCAGAGGTACTGATGAAAGCGATCTGGAACGGGCAGGTAATTGCAGAGAGCGACGACACCGTGCTGGTCGAAGGCAACCACTACTTCCCCGAAAGCGCCGTGAAGAAGGAGTTCCTGGTGTCCAGCAACCACCGCACCAGTTGCCCGTGGAAGGGACAGGCGCGTTACTGGTCGCTGCTGGTCAACGGCGAGCTCAATCCCGAGGCCGCCTGGTACTACCCGGAGCCCAGCGAGGCCGCGGCGCAGATCAAGGACCGCATCGCGTTCTGGAAGGGCGTGAAGGTTATCGAGTAGCGGCCTCGCGCGGCGCCGCCTACAGCGCCAGCCGGTGCGCCTGCAGCGCCAACAGGCCGTCGAAGATCAACGACTCGACCAGCTCGTGCGGGATCTCCAGGTACGGCGCCACCTTCCAGCCCGCGCCGCCGGTCATCAGCGTGACGGGCGCGCGCCCGCAGTGCCGCTGCAGCCGCCGGTGCATGTGCTCGATGGCGCCGGTGATGGCGAAAGTGCCGCCGCTGGTGAGCGCGTCGGAGGTGTTGGTAGGGAAATCGCGCACCTCGCCGGTGGGCACATGCAGCCCGGCGGTGCCGCTCTCCAGCGCGCGCAGCATGATCCCGTGCCCCGGCAGGATGAGCCCGCCGAGGAAGCGGCCTTCGCCGTCGAGCGCGTCCACCGTCACGGCGGTGCCGATCATGACCACCAGCACCGGGCCGTCCACGCCGCGCGCGGCGGCGTGCGCGTGCGCGCCGATGAGCGCCACCCAGCGGTCGGCGCCCAAGCGGCCGGGGTGGTCGTAGCCGTTGCGCACGCCGCCGTCGCGGGCGTTGGAGACGGCCCAGCGCGGTGCGAGGTGGTCCCACAGCTCCAGCTGCTCTTCGACGCGGCGGCGCACGGCGTCGCCCGCGACGTTGCAGCCCAGCATGCTGGTCGGCGGCTTCAGGCCTACCCATTGCGTCTCGGCCAGTTCGTCGATGGTTTCAAGGAAAGCCGCACCCTGCGCCAGCACGGCGGCTCCAGGTTGCGGTGCTGCGTACAGCGCCCATTTCAGCCGCGTATTGCCGATGTCGATGGCCAGAAAGCTCATGGCGGCGAAGGGTAGCAGGGGGAAACGGCGGGCCCGGTGGAGTGGGTCAAGCGCGCAACGCCAGCGCCGCTACCAGCGCCAAGGCCAACGCCAGCACCGCCACGGCGCCACCCAGCCAGCGTTGGCGCAGGCGCAGCATCTGCACGGCTTCCACCAGCCGCGCGTTGTGCTCGGTGAGCGACTCCAGCAAGCCGGCGGTAGCCTGCTGCTGGGTGGTCAGCGCCTGCACCTGTGCTTCGAGTTGCTGCAGCTGGGCGCGCAGGGCTTCGGTCGGGTCCTCGGCGGCGGGAGGTGGCTCGGCTGCGGTAGCAGCAGGCTCGTCCTGGGTCTGGGCGAAGATGCGGCGCGCGCCGCGCACGAGCCCGGGCGCGGCCTCGATGACCTCGGACCAGGGCACCAGCTTGAGCGCGCCGAACCAACCCATGGCCGTTCTCCAAGTCGAGTGCCGCTTCAGCGGGCCCTCAGCGGGCCGCCTCGGGGAGCTCGATCTTGACTTCCAGCACTTCCAGGTTGTCCTGGCGCTCCAGGTGCACCTTGATGTCCTCGGAGCTGATGGAGACGTACTTGGTGATCACGGCCAGCAGTTCACGCTGCAGCGCCGGCAAGTAGTCGGGACTGCGGCTGCGACCATTGCGCTCGTGCGCCAGGATGATCTGCAGCCGTTCCTTGGCGACATTGGCCGAGCGCTTCTTTTCGCCCATCAGGAAGGACAGAAAGCTCATGACGCGTTACCTCCCGCCAAAGAGTCGCTTGAAGAAGCCGGGCTTGACCGCGTCGGTGAAGCGCATGGGCTTGTCCTCACCCAGGAAGCGATCCACCACGTCCTTGTAGGCCTCGGCAACGTCCGTGCCGCTCATGTGAACCACCGGCACGCCCTGGTTGGAAGCTTGCAGCACCACTTCCGATTCGGGAATCACGCCGATGAGTTCGATGCGCAGGATGTCCTGGATGTCCTGCAACGACAGCATCTGGCCGTCCTCCACGCGCAAGGGGTTGTAGCGCGTGATCAGCAGGTGCTCCTTGACCGGCGTATCGCCCTGGATGGCACGGCGCGTCTTGGAGCCCAGCATGCCCAGGATGCGGTCCGAGTCGCGCACCGAGGACACCTCGGGGTTGGTCACCACCAGCGCCTCGTCGGCGAAGTGCATGGCCAGCATCGCACCGCTCTCGATACCCGCGGGCGAGTCGCAGATGATGTATTCGAAGCCCTGCTCGGCCAGGTCGGCCAGCACGCGCTCCACGCCCTCCTTGGTCAGCGCGTCCTTGTCGCGCGTCTGCGAGGCCGGCAGCACGTAGAGGTTCTCGCAGTGCTTGTCCTTGATGAGCGCCTGGTTGAGGTTGGCTTCCCCGTTGATGACGTTGATGAGGTCGTACACCACGCGACGCTCGCAACCCATGATCAGGTCCAGGTTGCGCAGGCCGACGTCGAAATCGACCACCGCTGTCTTGTGGCCGCGCAGTGCGAGACCGGAGGAGAAGCTTGCACTGGTCGTGGTCTTGCCGACCCCGCCCTTGCCGGAAGTCACGACGACGATTCTGGCCATCTCAGTTACATCCTTTCAGCTTGTCGGTTCGGAGTCCGTTTAAGGAGTACGCATGGGGCGCACTAGATCTTGATCGGCTCGATCACCAGTTTTTCGCCCTCCAGCCGCACCATGGCCGGTTTGCCCAGCACATCGGTGGGCAGCGGGTTCTCGGCGGTGCGGTAGGTACCGGCAATGGAGATCAACTCCGGTTCCAGGCAGGTGGTGAAGATGCGCGCGGCCGTATTGCCACGCGCCCCAGCCACCACCTTGCCGCGCAGCGGCGCGTACACGTGCACGCTGCCATCGGCAATCACTTCGGCGCCGCAGTTCACTTGCGCCAGCACGACCAAGTCCCCGCCCCGGGAGTAGACCTGCTGGCCCGAGCGCAGCGGCTTGTCCACCAGCAGCGCCGTGCTGCTCATGGGCACCTGGACTTCGCGCACCACCTCGCGCACGACTTCGCGCACGGTCTCGGTTCGCGGGCTCTGCGGCACGGCATCGGGCGAGTCGGCCAGTCCCGCGGCGATGGCGGCCTCCATCTGCGCCGGGCTGCCGCCGCGCGCGGCCACGGGCAACAGACGGTGGCGGCGCAGCAGCGCCACCAGCGCGGCCATGTCCAGCGGCGAGCCCTGCTCGCGCACCGCCGCCAGGTCCAGCAGCAGCGGCTCCTGGTTGAAGAGCTCGGGCGTCTCCGCCTCGCGCTGCGCCAGCTCCGTCGCCAGCAGCTCCAGGTCGGTGGTCTTGAGCAGCAACGCCAGCAGCGTCAGCGAGGCGCTCCTGAGGTCGAAGGGGGACGTCACTCCGGCGGAAACAGCGGCCATGGGGCGGAACGAGCCTAAAAGGTGGGCAGTTTAGCGGCCCGCCACGCGGCCCACGGCTCGGGAGAAGGAAAGTGTTTGCTGCAATGCAGCAGCCACGACCGAGGGCCACAATGAGCCATGCCCACGCTCATCGCGACCCAATCCTTCACCAGCGCGGCGGACGCGCTGGCGCATGCCCGTCACATCTACGACATCGGCATCACGCACCTGCGCCAGTCGCTGCAGGAGTTCGTGGCCGGCACCGACCCGGCGCGAAGGGTGCGCGCCTGCTATCCCTTCGTGCGCATCCACATCGACACCGTGGCACGCGCCGATTCGCGCCTGGCCTACGGCTTCGTGGCAGGCCCCGGCACCTACGAAACCACGCTCACGCGCCCGGACCTGTTCGAGCACTACTACCTGGAGCAGCTCGAACTGCTGTTGCGCCACCATGCCGGCGTGACGCTGGAAGTCGGCTTGAGCACGCAGCCCATCCCGATCCACTTCTCCTTCGCCGAGCACGACCACATCGAGGGCACGATGAGCGTGGAGCGCCGTCAGCGCATGCGCGACCTGTTCGACCTGCCCGACCTGGCGGCCATGGACGACGGCATCGCCAACGGCACCCACAGCGTGCCACCCGGCCAGCCCATGCCGCTGGCGCTCTTCACGGCGCCGCGGGTGGACTACTCGCTGCACCGGTTGCGCCACTACACGGGCACGGCGCCGGAGCACTTCCAGAACTTCCTGCTGTTCACGAACTACCAGTTCTACATCGACGAGTTCGTGCGCCTGGGCCGCAGCCTGATGGCCGCGCCCGACGGGGATGAGGCGGCCGACGGCTACTGCGCCTTCATCGAGCCGGGCAACGTGGTCACGCGCCGCGCGGGCCACCCGGCACAGCCTGCAGACGCGCTGGGCGCGCCGCCGCCGCGGCTGCCGCAGATGCCGGCTTACCACCTGGTGCGACCGGACCGCAGCGGCATCACGATGGTCAACATCGGCGTCGGGCCGGCCAACGCCAAGACCATCACCGACCACGTCGCCGTGCTGCGCCCGCATGCCTGGATCATGCTCGGCCACTGCGCGGGGCTGCGCAACACGCAGCAGCTCGGGGACTACGTGCTGGCGCACGGCTACGTGCGCGAGGACCACGTGCTCGACGAGGAGCTCCCGCTGTGGGTGCCCATCCCCGCGCTGGCGGAGATCCAGGTGGCGCTGGAGCAGGCCGTCGAGGACGTGACGCAACTGCGCGGCTTCGAGCTCAAGCGCATCCTGCGCACCGGCACCGTGGCCTCCACCGACAACCGCAACTGGGAGCTGCTGCCGCACCCGGGTCCGGAGCAGCGCTTCAGCCAAAGCCGCGCCGTGGCGCTGGACATGGAGTCCGCCACCATCGCCGCCAACGGCTTCCGCTTCCGCGTGCCCTACGGCACCTTGCTGTGCGTGAGCGACAAGCCGCTGCACGGTGAGATCAAGCTCCCGGGCATGGCCAACCAGTTCTACCGCGAGCGCGTGGACCAGCACCTGCGCATCGGCATGCGCGCCATCGACATCCTGCGCGACCAGCGGCTGGAACGGCTCCACAGTCGCAAGCTGCGCAGCTTCAACGAGGTGGCCTTCCAGTAATCCACCACCGCCCGCGCATGGCCGCCGGTCGGCCGTGCGCGAGTAGGCCGCTTCCTACGCGCGGATGCGGCCGCCGCCGCCTGACGGCCGCGCCCTTGGGCGCAAGCATTGCTCCCAGTGTTTTCAGTCACTGAGGAGCCCGAGATGAACGAGGTGCTAGACCGGCTGGACGGCATCCAGCGCTGGTTCTACGGCGGCGAGCCGGGCATGGACGACCTGCCGCTGGAGGACGAGCTGGCCGCGGCGGCGCCGTCAGCCGAAGAGCGGCTGTCCCATGGCCACCCGTGCAGCGCCGGCACGCAAGTGCTGCCGCAGCGCTGAATGCCCATGCGACTGCCGGTTCCGCTGCGCCACGACGAAATCTGCGCCGACGGCGCCGAGCACCACATCCGCGTGCTGACGCTGAACCTGCACAAAGGCTTCACGGTCATGAATCGCCGCTACGTGCTCGCCGAGATCCGCGAGGCGGTGCGGGCCACCGGCGCCGATGTCGTATTTCTGCAGGAAGTGGCCGGCGCGGCCTCGCACCGCCACGACCTGCGGCCCGTGCGAACCCTGGCCGGCAAGGTCGGGCGCCGCACCGCCACGGCTGCGGCAGCCACGGCCGGCAACACCGGCCAGTCGCTGGTGCGCATGCCGCAATACGAGTTCCTGGCCGACACCATCTGGCACCAGCATGCCTATGGGCGCAACGCGGTGTCGCCGGCCGGGCACCACGGCAACGCGCTGCTGTCGAAGCTGCCGATCCTGCGCCACCGCAACGTGGACGTGAGCCTGGACATCGACGGCGTCGAGAAGCGCGGCCTGCTGCACTGCGAGCTGGAGTTGCCCAACTCGGAATACCCGCTGCACGCCATCTGCGTGCACCTGGGGCTGCGCGAGTCGCAGCGCCAGCGCCAGATCGACCTGCTGGGCGAGCTGCTGCGCGACGAGGTGCCGGCCCAGGCGCCGTTGGTGATCGCCGGCGACTTCAACGACTGGCGGCTGTGCGCGCACGAGCGGCTGCAGCGCGAGCTCAAGCTGCAGGAAGTCCACGCGCACGCACACGGACGCGCGCCGCGCACCTTCCCGGCGCGGCACCCGGTGCTGCGGCTGGACCGCATCTACGTGCGCAACCTGCGCCATGTGCCGATCGGACTGCCCAAGCGGCCGTGGTCGCACCTGTCGGACCACGCGCCGCTGGCGGCGGAGGTGATGCTGTGAAACTGACCTGGAGCGCGGGCAACCGCATCGAACTGCTGGAAAACGGCGAGGAGTACTACCCGCGCGTGTTCGAAGCCATCTCCAAGGCCCGGCGCGAGGTGGTGATCGAAACCTTCATCCTGTTCGACGACCCGGTCGGACGCCAGCTGCACGCGGTGCTGCTGGAGGTGGCACGCCGCGGCGTGCAGGTGGACCTGACGGTGGACGGCTACGGCTCGCCGGACCTCTCCGAGGAATTTATCGGCGCGCTCACCGACGCCGGCGTGCGGCTGCACGTGTACGACCCGCGGCCACGCCTACTGGGGCTGCGCTACAACCTTGTGCGCCGCATGCACCGCAAGATCGTGGTGATCGACGGCGAGCTGGCCTTCATCGGCGGCATCAACTTCTCCGAGGACCACCTGCTCGCCAGCGGCCCCGAGTCCAAGCAGGACTACGCGGTGCAGATCCAGGGGCCGGTGGTGCAGCAGCTCCACGGCTTCGTGCACGAGGTGCTGGCGCCGGTGCGCAGCGCGCTGCTGGGCTGGGTGCGGCACGGCTTCCGGCGCCAGGCCAAGGTGCAGCCGCCGCCGCTGCCCGCGGCGGGCACGGCGCACGCGGCGCTGGTGACGCGCGACAACGAGCGCCACCCCAACGACATCGAGCGCTGCTACCGCATGGCGATCCGCACGGCCAAGCGCGAGATCGTGATCGCCAACGCCTACTTCTTCCCCGGCTACCGGCTGCTGCGCGAGCTGCGCCGCGCCGCGCGCCGCGGGGTGGCGGTGCACCTGATCCTGCAGGGCGAGCCCGACATGGCCATCGCGCGCATCGGCGCGCGCATGCTCTACCACTCGCTGGTCAAGGACGGTGTGCACGTGCACGAGTACTGCCGGCGCCCGCTGCACGGCAAGGTGGCGGTGGTGGACGGTCAATGGGCTACCGTGGGCTCCAGCAACCTGGACCCGCTGAGCCTGTCGCTCAACCTGGAAGCCAACCTGCTGATCCGCGACCCGGGCTTTGCCGCCGAGCTGCGCCAGCGGCTGCAACGACTCATGGACAACGAGTGCCGCGAGATGAGCCGCGAGGCGCTGCCCAAGCGCACGATGTGGCGCTACGTCACCAGCGCGCTGGCCTTCCACCTGCTGCGCCACTTCCCGAACTGGGCCGACGTGCTGCCGCGTGACGGCAAGTTCATCCGCTCCTTCATCGGGCGGCGCCATGTGGACGTGCGGCCCGAGGCGGTGCGGCAGGCCGAGCGTTGAAGGAAACAACGGTGGCCCGCCACGCGCCGCCGGCCCACCCGCTGGCCCATGCCTGGGCCCGCGTGCGCCGGCCGCTGTTGGCACTGGCGCTGCTGGCACTGTTGGGCTTCATCGCCTGGCGCGCGCGCAGCCTGGACTGGGCCGCCGCCTGGGCCGCGCTGCTGGACTACCGCCCCGGCACGCTGCTGCTGGCGGCGCTGGCGGCGGCGGCGGCGCATGCGCTCTACACCGGCTACGACCTGCTCGGCCGCTACTACAGCGGCCACCACCTGCCGCCGGCCCGGGTGGCGGCCACCGCCTTCGTCAGCTTCGCCGCCAACCTGAACTTGGGCTCGATGGTGGGCGGCGTGGCCTTGCGGCTGCGCCTGTACGCGCGCCAGGGCCTGCCGATGGCGACCATCGTGCGCGTATGGGGGCTGAGCCTGCTGACCAACTGGATCGGCTATGCGGCGCTGGCCGGTGCGGTGTTCCTCAGCGGTCTGGTGCAGCTGCCGCCGGAAGCGCCGCTGACCAACCACACGCTGCGGCTCATCGGGCTGGCCTTGCTGGGCGCGGTGGGAACGTACCTGGCGGCCTGCCGCTGGTCGCGCCGGCGGCTGTGGACACTGCGCGGCCACCGGCTGGAGCTGCCGCACGCCGGGCTGGCGCTGGCGCAGGTGGTGCTGTCGGCGCTGCACTGGGCCCTCGTCGCCAGCGTGCTGTACGTGCTGCTGCACGGCCGCGTGGGCTATCCCACGGTGCTGGGTGCGCTGATGATGACCAGCATGGCCGTGATCGCGCTGCGCGTGCCCGCGGGTCTGGGCGTGCTGGAGGCGGTGTTCATGGCGCTGCTGGCGGGCCTGCAGCCCGAGGCGCAACTGCTGGCGGCGCTGCTGGCGTACCGGGCGCTGTTCTACCTGCTACCGCTGGCGGCTGCGCTGCTGGTTTATCTGGGACTGGAGACGCGGCTGCGCCGCACGAGACCGGCCACTGCGTCGCGCATGGCCAGGCCGCAGGCCTGACCTGTTTCCCTCGCTGAGCTTTCAGCCATGGGCGCAAACGCGCCCTCGCACACACCTCGACATGGCGCAAGGTACGTGCCTTGTGCGCCCCGGAGCGATCCCGTACCCTGGATTTCCACCACCTCAGCAGCGCTGAGCCACGGGGCCGGCGCACAAGGAGACCGCCATGTCGAGCCCATCCTCTTCCGTCGCTGCCATCCGCACCCTGGCCCTTGTGGGCGCGGCAGCGTCGGGCAAGACCACCCTGGCCGAGACGCTGCTGCACCACGCCGGCGCGATCGGCGCCCCGGGTAGCCTGGAGCGCGGCAGCATGGTCAGCGACTTCGACCCGCTGGAGCGCCGCATGCAGCACTCGCTGAACTCGGCGCTCATGCACCTGGATCACCAGGGCACGCGAATCCACTTCATCGACACACCGGGCGCGCCGGACTTCGTCGGCCAGTCGCTGCCGGCGCTGGAAGCAGTGGAAACCGCGGCGGTGGTGATCAACGCCGCCACCGGCATCGAGCCCATGACGGTGCGCATGATGGAGTACGCGGCGCAGCGCCGGCTGGACCGCATGCTCATCGTCAACAAGATCGACGCCCAGGGCGTGGACCTGCCCGCGCTGCTGGCGCAGATCCAGGAAACCTTCGGTCGCGAATGCCTGCCGCTGAACTTGCCAGCCGAGGGCGGCACACAGGTGGTGGACTGCTTCTTCAACCGTGAGGGGCAGACCGACTTCGGCGCCGTGGAGGATGCGCACCGAGCACTGGTGGAGCAGGTGGTGGAGGTGGATGGCGACTTCGTCGAGCGCTACCTCAACGACGGCGATGTGGACGCGAGCGAACTGCACGCGCCGCTGGAGCAGGCGTTGCGAGAGGGACATCTGATTCCGGTGTGCTTTGTCTCCTCGCGCACCGGCGCCGGCTTGGCGCAGTTGCTGGACGTGATCGTGAAGCTGCTGCCGCACCCGGGTGAGGGCAACCCACCGGCCTTCCTCAAGGGCGAGGGCGATGCGGCGCAACCGCTGCAGGCGCAGCCCGATCCGTCGCTGCACGTGCTGGCGCACGTGTTCAAGGTCACGGTGGACCCCTACGTCGGGAAGATGGGCATCTTCCGCGTGCACCAGGGCACGCTGACACGGGACAGCCTGCTCTACATCGGTGACGGGCGCAAACCCTTCAAGGTCAACCACCTCTTCATGCTGCAGGGCAAGGAGCACGTGGAGGTGAACAAGGCGCTGCCGGGCGACCTGTGCGCGGTGGCGAAGGTGGACGAACTGCATTTCGACGCCGTGCTGCACGACGCGGCAGAGGACGACCACATCCACCTGCAGCCGCTGGACTTCCCGGTGCCGGTGCACGGGCTGGCGATCGAGCCCAAGCGTCACGGCGACGAGCAGAGGCTGTGGGAAATCCTCACCAAGGTGCTGGATGAGGATCCGTGCCTGAAGGTGGAACACGTGCCCACCACCAACGAAACCATCGTCTACGGCCTGGGCGAGCTGCACCTGCGCGTGCTGCTGGAGCGGCTGCGCGAGGTCTACAAGTTCGAGGTGCAGACGCGGCCGCCGCGTATCGCCTACCGCGAAACCGTCACCGCCGCAGCCGAAGGCCACCACCGCCACAAGAAGCAGACCGGCGGCGCGGGCCAGTTCGGCGAGGTGATGCTGCGCGTGGAGCCGCTGCCGCGAGGGGCGGGCTTCGAGTTCGTGGACCAGGTCAAGGGCGGCGCGATTCCCGGGCAGTTCATCCCCGCCGTCGAAAAGGGCGTGCGCGAGGTGCTGGCCTCGGGCGCCATTGCCGGCTACCCAGTGGTGGACGTGCGCGTGGTGGTGCTCGACGGCAAGAGCCACAGCGTGGATAGCAAGGAAATCGCCTTCGTCACCGCGGGGCGCAAGGCGTTCATGGCGGCGATCCGGGAGGCACGGCCGATCGTGCTGGAGCCGATCGTGAACGTGGAGATCCTGGCGCCGGACAGCGCGATGGGCGACATCACCGGCGACCTCTCCGCACGCCGCGGCCAGGTCAGCGGCACGCAAAACGGTGCCGCCGGGACGATGCTCGTGCGCGGGCAGGTGCCGCTGTCCGAGCTGAGCAACTACCAGTCGCGCCTGAACGCCATGACCAGCGGCCAGGGCCGCTACACGCTGGCCCTGTCGCACTACGACCCGGTACCGCCCAACACCCAGCAGCAGTTGGTGAGCCAGTTCAAGGAGCGCGAGGAGGAGTAGTCAGCGCGGTGAGGCCGTGCCGGTGCGCAGCGCATCGGCATCGGCCGGCGGAGCTATGCCCAGGTAGCCCAGCACCGCCTCGAAAAGCTCCGGGGCGTCCAGGAGGTCCACATGCGCCCAGCCGCGCAACAGCCGGTTGTCTGCCCCCGGCAACGTGGCGACCGACGGCGGAAACACCAGGTTGTCGCAGTCGCTGAAATAACAGGTGAAGGGCACGCCGTGCGGGGCCGCGGCCTCGTCCCGGACCAGTGCCTGGATCCAGGGGCCATCAAGTTGCAACTGGCGCGCGTTGGGGCTCAAGCCGAAGCGTGCGAGCCAGGTGCCACGGTGCGGCGAGCCGATGGTGATCACGCGCTGCACCAGCTCTGGGTCGCCGCCCTGCCGTAACCAAGCGCGCACGGCGAGTCCACCCATGCTGTGAGCGACGATCAACACCGGTTGGCCCGTCACGGCATGTAGGCGCCGCACGGCCGCATCGATGGCGGGTGCCCAGGTGTCGATGAGGCCGAAGGGTGGCTCCACGCTGGGAGCCAGCACCGGGATGCCGCGCTGGCGCAGCGCATGCAGCCAGGAATTCCATAAGCCCCGGTTGCACACCAAGCCATGAACCAGGAGCACGCCGCGCTGAGCGCTCGCTAGGGGCAGGAAACCAGGTTCGATACGGTGTCTGAAGGCCTGCTGCACGCAGAACACGCGCAGGCCAGTGACGCATTCCACCAGCCAGGCTCGCCACAGCGCTCGAGCCGGCGCTGGCGCCACGGGGTCGTGCCGGCTGACGTAGCGATGGAACAGCAATTCCAGCCCTAACACCATGGCATGCAGACTGAGCAGGAACAGCGCGCCCAGCCATGCAGACCATGGGCGACCGGCGTACAAATTGAAGAGCCACCAGCCCAGCGCCACACCCATCCAGGCACAGGTGATGAACCGCAGCAGGCGGGCAATCATGGTCTATGCAGCAGGGGATATTTCCAAGGTGCCACGACCTATTTTGCGCCGGGAAGTTGTGCTGACTCCTCGCTGGCGGCGAAACCCCAAAGCAAAACACCCCGGCCATATTCTGGCCGGGGTGTTTGCTGGGATATTAGCCTGACGATGTCCTACTTTCACACGGGAATCCGCACTA
>NZ_CALAOH010000047.1 GCF_937926365.1 uncultured Azohydromonas sp.
GGTGGCCCGCGACATCGCCGCCGCCGGCGGCACCGCCGTGGCCGTGGAATGCGACGTCGGCCGCGAGGCCGGCGTGCGCGAGGCCGCGCAGCGGGTGCGCCGGGCGCTGGGCGACTGCGGCGTGCTGGTCAACAACGCCGGGATGCTCAAGGCCGGCGCGCTGGACAGCGTGAGCGTGGAGGACTGGAACGCGGTGCTGGCCGTGAACCTCACCGGCGCGCTGCTGTGCGCCCGCGCCTTCCAGCCGCAGCTGCTGGCCGCGGGGCAGGGCAGCATCGTCAACGTCGCCTCCATCGCCGCGCTGCACCCGCAGACGCGCAGCGGCGCCTACAGCCCGAGCAAGGCCGGCGTGCTGCTGCTGTCGCGCCAGCTCGCGGCGGAGTGGGGCCCGCTGGGCCTGCGCAGCAACGCCCTCTGTCCCGGCATGATCCGCACCCCGCTGTCGGCCAAGTTCTACGAGGAGCCGGGTTTCGAGGCCAGGCGCGCCGCCGTCACCGCCAGCCGCCGCGTGGGCGAGCCCATCGACATCGCCAACGCCGCGCTGTTCCTCGCCAGCGTGCGCAGCGCCTACCTCAACGGTGCCGAGCTGGTCGTGGACGGCGGCATGGACACCATGTTGATGGACCTCGTGCCGCGCCCCGGCTTCAACGCCACCACCGCCTGATCCCGTCCCGGCGCCGCCGCGCGGGCCGGTTTCTTCCCGACTTTCGTCTATCTCCTCAACCAGGAGGGCTGCCGCATGGGCGCCACCAATCCATCCCGTACCTCGCACTGCGACCTGCTCGTCATCGGCTCCGGGGCCGGCGGCCTGTCCACCGCCGTCACGGCGAAAAAACTCGGCCTCGACGTGGTCGTGGTCGAGAAGGACACCGTCTTCGGCGGCACCACCGCCTTCTCCGGCGGCGTGCTGTGGATTCCCGGCAACCCGCACAAGGCCGCAGGCGTGCGCGACAGCCGCGAGGCCGCGCGCGAGTACCTGCGCCACGAGACCGGCGCCTTCTTCGACGCGGCGGCCGTGGACGCCTTCCTGGACCGGGGGCCGGAGATGGTCGAGTTCTTCGAGCGCGAGACGGCCGTGAAATTCGTGCCCACGCTCTACCCCGACTACCACCCCACCGTGCCGGGCGGCGTGGACGTGGGCCGCTCCATCCTGGCCGCGCCCTACGACATCCGCGGCCTGGGCGCCGACATGGCGCGGCTGCGCCCGCCGCTGCGGACCATCACCTTCATCGGGATGATGTTCAACAGCTCCAACGCCGACCTGAAGCACTTCTTCAACGCCACGAAGTCGCTGGCGTCCTTCGTCTACGTGGTGCGGCGCCTGGCCAAGCACCTGAAGGAGCTGGCGCTGTACCGGCGCGGCGTCAACGTCACCAGCGGCAACGCGCTGGCGGCGCGGCTGGCGAAAAGCGCGCTGGACCTGGGTATTCCCATCCACACCGGCACGCCGGCGCGCGAGCTGCTGCTCGAAGGCGGCCGCGTGGTGGGGGCGCGCGTGTTGGGCCCGGACGGCGAGATGGAGGTCCGCGCCCGCCGCGGCGTGGTACTGGCCAGCGGCGGTTTCTCGCATGACGTGGAGCGGATCCGGACGGCCTATGCGCACCTGCGCCGCGGCGGCGAGCATCTCTCGCCCGTGCCCCAGGGCAACACCGGCGACGGCGCACGCATGGCGGAGCAGGCGGGCGGCACGGTGCCCATCCGCTACCCGCAGCCGGCGGCGTGGATGCCGGTGTCCAAGGTGCCGCTGGGCCAGGGCCGCGTGGGCGTGTTCCCGCACCTGCTGGACCGCTACAAGCCCGGGATCATCGGCGTCACGCGCCAGGGCCAGCGCTTCTGCAACGAGTCCGAGAGCTACCACGACGTGGGCGCGGCAATGGTCGAGGCTTGCCGGAACGAGCGCGAGACCGCGATGTGGCTGGTGTGCGACCACGCCACGCTGCGCAAGTACGGCCTGGGCTACGTGAAGCCCGCGCCCATGCCCCTGGGGCGTTTCCTGCGCAACGGCTACCTGGTGAAGGGCCGCAGCCTGGCGGAGCTGGCGCAGCGCGCCGGCATCGACGCCGCGGGGCTGGAGCGCACGGTGCGCGAATACAACCAGGGCGCCGCGCGCGGCGTGGACGCGCAGTTCGGCCGCGGCAGTACTGCCTTCAACCGCTACCTGGCGGACCCGGCGCGGCAGCCCAACCCCTGCGTGGCGCCGGTGGGCGAGGGGCCGTACTACGCGCTCAAGGTGGTGATGGGCGACCTGGGCACCTTCGACGGCATCCGCACCGACGTGGCGGGCCGGGTGCTGGACGGGCAGGGCGGCGCCATCGAGGGCCTGTATGCCGTGGGCAACGACCGCGCCAGCGTCATGGGCGGCAACTACCCGGGCGCCGGCATCACGCTGGGGCCGATCATGACCTTCGGCTACCTCACGGCGCGGCACATCGCCGGCGTCGAGGCTTCGCTGGTGCAGCCGCCGGCCCCGGCGCCGCGGGACGCGAAGGAGCTGCGCCATGCCGCCTGATCTCGCGCGCTTCCCGCTCGTGGACCACCGCGTCTACACCATCGCGCTGCGGCGCATGAACGAGTTCATCGAGGTCTTCGACCGGCTGGCGATGCCGGTGCTGATGGAAACGCTGGGCCACCCCGTCGGCTTCCACGTCAGCCAGGTGGGCCCGCTGAACCAGTTCGTGCACCTGTGGGCCTACGAGAGCCTGGCCGAGTACGAGCGCCGCAGCGCGCTGCGCGACCGCCACCCGGACTTCCCGGCCTACCTGCAGGCCTCGGAGCATCTGATCGTGGCGCAGGAGAACCGGCTCATCCGCCGGGTGGAGTTGCCCAGCCTGCGCCAGCAGGGCTGAAGCGGCGACGACGAACGAAAGACATCACACCAAAGGAGACAAGCCATGAAGACGATCCAACACACCCTCTCGCGCCGCCGCCTCGTGCAGGCCGCCGCGCTGTGCACCCTGAGCGCCCTGGGCGCGACCGCACCGGTCCTGGCGCAGACCGCCTGGCCTTCCAAACCGATCCGGCTGGTGGTGGGCTTCCCGCCCGGCGGCACCACGGACGTGATGGCGCGGGTGGTGGCGGCCCCGCTGCAGAAGGCGCTGGGCCAGCCCGTGATCGTGGACAACAAGCCCGGCGCCAGCGGCAACCTGGCGGTGAGCGAGGTGGGCAAGGCGCCGGCCGACGGCTACACGCTGATGGTGGCGCCGATCTCGGTGCAGACGGCCAACCCGCACCTGTTCAAGCCGGCGCTGAATCCGGAACGCGACCTGCAGCCCGTGGCCAGCCTCGGCTACGCGCAGCTGTACCTGGTGGCGCGCAAGGACCTGCCGGTGAAGAACGTGGCCGAGCTGGTGCAGCTGGCCAAGGCCCAGCCCGGCAAGCTGAGCTACGGCTCCGGCGGCCCGGGCACGCAGATGCACCTGGTGGCCGAGCTGTTCAAGCAGCAGGCCGGCGTGGACGCCGTGCACGTGCCCTACCGCGGCGCGGCGCCGGCGCTGCAGGACCTGCTGGCCGGGCAGATCGACTACTACTTCGACCCCGCCACCGGCTTCAGCCACCTGCGCGAGGGCCGGGCGAAGCTGCTGGCGGTGAGCGGCACGCGGCGCTCGCCCTTCTTCCCGGACGCGCCCACGCTGGCCGAGGCGGGCGTCAAGGGCGTGGAGCTGGGCAACTGGTTCGGGGTGTTCGCACCCGCGGCCACGCCGGCGGAGGTGGTGGCGCGGCTGGGCCAGGAGATCGCCCGCGCGGTGGCACAGCCGGAGGTGAAGCAGCGCTTCGCGGAGCTGGGGGCGGAACCGGTGGCGCAGGGCGGCGCGGCTTTCCGCAAGACGATTGCCGACGAGGGGCGGCTGCTGTCGGCGCTGATCCGGGACCGGCGCATCGCCATCGACTAAAGGATGCGGCCGCAACCGGTGGCTTGCCCGGCTTGCGCTCTTACTTCTTGACCTCGACGTGTCCGCCGAACTTGAAGCGCAGCGCCGAGAGCATCTTCTCGGCGTAGGTGTGGTCCTGGCGCGAGCGGAAGCGCGTGTAGAGCGCGGCGGTGAGCACCTCGGCGGGCACGGCCTCCTCGATGGCGGTCTCCACCGTCCAGCGGCCCTCGCCGGAGTCCTGCACCACGCCGGAGAAGTTGGACAGGCTCTCGTTCTCGGCCAGCGCGTCGGCGGCCAGGTCCAGCAACCAGCTCGACACCACGCTGCCGCGGCGCCAGAGCTCGGCGATGTCGGCCACCGGCAGCTCGTAGCGGCGCTCGGCGGGCACCTGCGGCTTGCTGGCGCTGCGCATGATGTCGAAGCCTTCCGCCATGGCCTGCATCATTCCGTACTCGATGCCGTTGTGGATCATCTTGACGAAGTGCCCCGCGCCGGCCGGGCCGCAGTGCAGCCAGCCGCGCTCGGCGGTGCCCGTCTCGGACGATCCGGTGCGCGCGGGCGTGCGCTCGATGCCGCCCACGCCCGGGGCCAGGGTCTCGAAGATCGGCGCCAGGCGCTGCACCACCTCGGCCTCGCCGCCGATCATCAGGCAGTAGCCGCGCTCCAGGCCCCAGACGCCGCCGCTGGTGCCGACGTCCAGGTAGTGCAGGCCCTTGGCGCGCAGTTCGGCGGCGCGGCGCACGTCGTCGTGGAAATGGGTGTTGCCGCCGTCGATGATCACGTCGCCCGGCGACAGCCGCCCGGCCAGCGCGGCGATGGTCTCCTCGGTGACGCGCCCGTGCGGCAGCATCACCCATACCGCGCGCGGCGCCCGCAGCTGCGCCACCAGCGCGTCCAGGTCCGCCGCGGGCACGGCGCCGTCGCCGGCCAGCTTCTCCACGGTGCCGGCATCGGTATCGAACACCACGCACTCGTGCCCGGCGCGCATCAGCCGCCGCACGAGGTTGCCGCCCATGCGGCCCAATCCCACCATCCCGAGTTGCATCACGGTCATCCTGCTTGCGCCGTCCCGTGTGGACAGCGCTGTCCAAAATGACCGGCAGTGTACCGGGTGGTTACATCTGGACTTGGCGTCAGGGTGAAAGCCGCGGCTGGGCCGGCAGGGCCGCGCCCTGTGGCGCGGCCCGCGCCCGGTACTCGCCGGGCTGCATGCCGAGCCACTTGCGGAACGCGCGGTGGAAGGCGCTGGCGTCCTCGTAGCCCAGCCGCGCGGCGATGGCCTCCACGCTCAGCCGCGTGCCGGTGAGCAGGTGGATGGCGGCGTCGCGGCGCAGCGCGTCCTTCAGGCCCTGGTAGCTCGCGCCCTCGGCCGCCAGGCGCCGGCGCAGCGTGTTGGCGCTCTGGTGCAGCTCGGCCGCCACCGTCTCCAGCCGCGGCCACTCGGCGCCGGCCTCGACGCAGGGTTTCAGCCGGCGGCGCACGCGCGCGGCCGTCCCTTCCTCGTTGCGGTATTTCAGGAACACCGAGCGCGGGGCGGCGGCCAGGAAGAGTTTCAAGCCGCGCTCGTCCTGCACCACCGGGGCGCCCAGCAGCGCGGCGTCGAAGGCCACCGCCGTGTCTGGCGCGTCGAACTCCAGCTGCGGCGAGTACATCAGCGCGTACTCGCGCGCGTGCGCCGGGCGCGGGTAGGCGAAGCGCGCCCAGCGCAGCGGGATGCGCCGCCCGGCCAGCCAGCACATCAGGCCGTGCACCAGCACCAGGAAAGTCTCGACGGCGAAGCGCCGCGTGTCCTCGTCCTGGATGCGATGGCTCACGACGATCCGCGCCTCGCCGCCGCACACCGACAGCTCGGCGCCGATGTCGTCGAGCAGGCACCCGAAGCCGCGCAGCACCCGGCGCAGCGCCTGCCCCAGGTCCGCCGCCGGCAGCAGCGAGCGGCACAGCAACTTGAAGCTGCCGGGCTTCATGCGGCGCGTGTCCAGCCCGAAGAACTCGTCGTCCATCTCCGCCGCCACCGCCAGCCACAGCGCGGCGAAGGCGTCGGCCGTGACGCGCGACTGCGGCCCGCGCAGCAGCTCGGCCGGGATGCCCACCGCCTGCAGCACGCGCGCGCGCGCCGCGCCGTCCAGCCGCGCCACGGCGGCCAGCACGAAGGCGATGGAAACGGTGTCCTTTTCTTCCAGGGAAACGGGGGCGGGATGCATGGTCTCAGACGGCTCGCCACTGCGGGTGCACGTTCATCGTGCGGCGGGCGGCTGGAAGTCTAAGGCTTGAAACTGGCAAAAACTGCCAACACGGTTGATGGCTCGCACCATCGCGCAAGCGCGCTCGTGGGCCTATCGTCGCGGGCTACAAGAGCCTTGCCTGGAGACGCGCCATGACCGATCTGTCCGCCGAATTCAAGTCGCTTGCCGAGTACCGCCCGGTGCACCGGCTGCGCTTCGTCACCGCCGCCGCGCTCTTCGACGGGCATGACGCGTCGATCAACATCATGCGGCGCATCCTCATGGGCATGGGCGCGGAGGTGATCCACCTCGGCCACAACCGCTCGGTGGACGAGGTCGTGACCGCCGCGCTGCAGGAGGACGCGCACGGCATCGCCGTGAGCTCCTACCAGGGCGGGCACGTGGAGTTCTTCAAGTACATGGTGGAGCTGCTGCGCGCGCGCGGCGGGGAGCAGATCCAGGTCTTCGGCGGCGGCGGCGGCGTGATCGTGCCGGCCGAGATCCGCGAGCTGCAGGACGCCGGCGTGGCGCGCATCTTCAGCCCCGAGGACGGCCAGCGCATGGGGCTGCAGGGAATGATCGGCGAGATGCTGATGCGCTGCGACCGCGACCTGACCCAGGGCGCGCCCACCGAGGTGTCGGCGCTGCAGGGCCACGGCGATGCCGCCTGGCGCGCGCTGTCGCGGCTGATCACCGCGCTGGAGAACGGCGCCGCGGACGCGGGCCTGGTGAAGGCGCTGCACGAGGGCGCGGCCCAGCTGCGCGTGCCGGTGCTGGGCATCACCGGCACCGGCGGCGCGGGCAAGAGCAGCCTCACCGACGAGCTCATCCGCCGGCTGCGCCTGGACCAGGACGACAGCCTGCGCATCGCCGTCGTCTCCATCGACCCCTCGCGGCGCAAGAGCGGCGGCGCGCTGCTGGGCGACCGCATCCGCATGAACGCCATCGGGCCGTGGCAGCAGGGTTCTCGCGTCTTCATGCGCAGCCTCGCCACGCGACAGGCCGGCAGCGAGATCAGCGCCGCGCTGCCCGACGTCATCGCCGCCTGCAAGTGCGCCGGCTTCGACCTGGTGATCGTCGAGACCTCGGGCATCGGCCAGGGCGACGCCGCCATCGTGCCGATGGTGGACGTGCCGATGTACGTGATGACGCCCGAGTTCGGTGCGGCCAGCCAGCTGGAGAAGATCGACATGCTCGACTTCGCCGAGTTCGTGGCCATCAACAAGTTCGACCGCAAGGGCGCGCAGGACGCACTGCGCGACGTGGCCAAGCAGGTGCAGCGCAACCGCCAAGCCTTCGGCAAGCGGCCTGAAGAAATGCCGGTGTACGGCACCATGGCCAGCCGCTTCAACGACGATGGCGTCACGGCGCTGTACCAGGGACTCAAGGCCCGCCTCTCTGAGCTAGGTCTGCAGCTCGGCGATGGCCGGCTGCCGCGCGTGGACACGCGCCACAGCACCCAGCAGGTGCCCATCGTGCCGGGCACGCGCATGCGCTACCTGGCCGACATCGCCGAGGCAGTGCGCAGCTACAAGCGCCACGCGCTGCAGCAGGCTCACATCGCGCGCGAGGCCCAGCAGCTGAGCTCGTCGCTGCGCATGCTGGCCACCGAGTGCGCGGATGTGGACGCTGGCGTCGTTGACGCATCGCTGCAGCGGCTGCTGCAGGATCGCGAGTCGCGCATGGGCCGCCAGGCCCGCAAGCTCCTGGCGCAGTGGCCCGACTTGCAGCGCGCCTACGCCGGCGACGAGTACGTGGTGAAGATCCGCGACAAGGAAATCCGGACCCAACTCACGCACACGTCGCTGTCGGGCAGCAAGATCCGCAAGGTGGCGCTGCCGCGCTACGAGGACCATGGCGAGCAGCTCAAGTGGCTGATGCTGGAGAACGTGCCCGGCAGCTTCCCCTACACCGCGGGCACCTTCGCCTTCAAGCGCGAGGGGGAGGATCCGACGCGCATGTTCGCCGGCGAGGGCGATGCCTTCCGCACCAACCGCCGCTTCAAGCTGGTCTCCGAGGGCATGCCCGCCAAGCGCCTGTCCACGGCTTTCGACTCGGTCACGCTGTACGGCAACGACCCGGATCTTCGTCCCGACATCTACGGCAAGGTGGGCAACTCCGGTGTCTCGATCGCGACGCTGGAGGACATGAAGGTGCTGTACTCGGGCTTCGACCTGTGCAACCCGAGCACCTCGGTGTCGATGACCATCAACGGCCCGGCGCCGACGATCCTGGCCATGTTCATGAACACGGCCATCGACCAGCAGATCGACAAGTTCGCGGCGGACAACGGCCGCGACGCGACCGACGACGAGCTCCGGAAAATCCGTGAATGGGCACTGGCCAACGTGCGCGGCACGGTGCAGGCCGACATCCTCAAGGAGGACCAGGGGCAGAACACCTGCATCTTCTCCACCGAGTTCAGCCTCAAGGTCATGGGCGACATCGCCTCGTACTTCGTGCACCACCAGGTGCGCAACTTCTACTCGGTATCGATCTCGGGCTACCACATCGCCGAGGCCGGCGCGAACCCCATCAGCCAGCTCGCCTTCACGCTGTCCAACGGCTTCACCTTCGTGGAAGCGTACCTGGCGCGCGGCATGCACATCGACGACTTCGCACCCAACCTGAGCTTCTTCTTCAGCAACGGCATGGACCCGGAGTACACCGTGCTGGGCCGCGTGGCGCGGCGCATCTGGGCCGTGGCCATGCGCGACCGCTACGGCGCCAACGAACGCAGCCAGAAGCTCAAGTACCACGTGCAGACCAGCGGGCGCAGCCTGCACGCGCAGGAGATCGCGTTCAACGACATCCGCACCACGCTGCAGGCGCTGATCGCGATCTACGACAACTGCAACTCGCTGCACACCAACGCCTACGACGAGGCCATCACCACGCCCACCGAGGAGAGCGTGCGCCGCGCGATGGCGATCCAGCTCATCATCAACCGCGAGTGGGGCCTGGCGAAGTGCGAGAACCCCAACCAGGGCGCCTTCGTGATCGAGGAGTTGACGGAGCTGGTGGAGGAGGCGGTGCTGGCCGAATTCGAGCGCATCTCCGAGCGCGGCGGCGTGCTGGGGGCGATGGAGACGGGCTACCAGCGCAGCAAGATCCAGGAAGAAAGCATGCACTACGAGATGCTCAAGCACACGGGCGAGCATCCGATCATCGGCGTCAACACCTTCCGCAATCCGCACGGCGACCCGGTGCCGGACCACATCGAGCTGGCCCGCTCCACCGAGGAGGAGAAGCAGTCGCAGCTCAGCCGCCTGGCCGACTTCCACGCCCGCCACGCGGCCGAGGCGCCGGCGATGCTCCAGCGGCTGCAGGAGGCGGTGATTGCCGGCGGCAACGTGTTCGACGTGCTGATGGACGCGGTGCGCGTGTGCTCGCTGGGCCAGATCACGCACGCGCTGTTCGAGGTCGGCGGGCAGTACCGCCGCAGCATGTAATCTGCGGGTTTTTACCGAGTGAACGGAAGGGTAGGCATGAAGATCGAGCGCATCGGCGTCATTGGCGCGGGCACCATGGGCAACGGCATCGCGCAGGTGTGCGCCGTGGCCGGGCTGCAGGTGGTGATGGTGGACATCTCGGACGAGGCGGTGCAGCGCGGCGTGAAGACGCTCGCCGGCAGCCTGGATCGCCTGGTCAAGAAGGAAAAGCTCACGGCCGCGCAGAAGGATGAAGCCCTGGCCCGCGTGCAGGGCGGCACCGACTACGCCGCGCTCAAGGACGCGCAGATCGTCATCGAGGCCGCCACCGAGAACCCCGAGCTGAAGCTGCGCATCCTGCGCCAGGTCGAGGGCATCGTCGGACCCGAGGCCGTGATCGCCTCGAACACGTCCTCCATCTCCATCACGCAGCTCGCCGCGGTGCTGGACAAGCCCGAGCGCTGCATCGGCATGCACTTCTTCAACCCGGTGCCGCTGATGGGGCTGCTGGAGCTGATCCGCGGCCTGCAGACCTCCGACGAGACGCACGCGCTGGCGGTGGAGTTCGCGAAGGCCGTGGGCAAGACGCCGGTGACGGTGAAGAACAGCCCCGGTTTCGTGGTCAACCGCATCCTGTGCCCGATGATCAACGAGGCCATCTTCGTGCTGCAGGAGGGACTGGCCACGGCCGAGGACATCGACGCGGGCATGAAGCTGGGCTGCAACCATCCCATCGGCCCGCTGGCGCTGGCGGACCTGATCGGGCTGGACACCATGCTCAGCATCATGGAGGTGTTCCACGAGGGCTTCGGCGACCCGAAGTACCGCCCCGCGCCGCTGCTGCGCGAGATGGTCCAGGCCGGCCGCCTGGGCCGCAAGACGGGGCGCGGGTTCTACAACTACGGTTGATGCCCCGTGGCGGGCCCGGGCCGTCGAGGCTTCGCGGGCCCGCCTACATGCTGTAGCTCACGAACGACTTTTTTGCCACGCCATCGCCCGTCCCAAGGTGGACGCGGTGGGGGCAAGGCGGCTTCAATCCCGGCGTGCAGGGCGCGAGAACGCGCCGCAACGGGAGAACGAAGCCATGAGGACCTTCCTGATCCTGACGCTGGCCTCCATCGGTGCCGCGGCCGTGGTGTCGGCCGCCGACGACGCCCGGGCCACCTACGAGCGCGAGCGCGCCGCCTGCCTTAGCGGGCGCTCGGCCCAGGACCGCACGACCTGCCTGCGCGAGGCCGCCGCGGCCTACCAGGAGGCGCGCCGCCCGCGCGGCGGTCCCGCGCTGCCCGAGGACCGTTACGCGGACAACGCGCTGCTGCGCTGCCAGCCCCTGTCGCCCGCCGACCGCGCCGAGTGCGAGCGCCGCATGCGCAGCGGCACCAGCAGCGGCAGCGTCACCGGCGGCGGCATCCTGCGCGAGCTGCGCACGGTGGAGGAGGCGCCGGCCTCGCCCCGCGACGCGGAGCACCAGCCCACGCCCCCGGCACCGTCGGCCGCCTCGGCGCCGCAATAGGCATGGGGCCTGCCGCCCCGGCGCGGCCCCCGGTTCGTAACAGGGCACACCAGGGCGCTGCCGTGCTTTTCCCGGGTATCCGCCTGGGCATGTTGCCCGCTGGGCACTGATGTTGTTACAGGGCGGCTGTGCCCATCGCCTAGGCTGGATGCCCATTCGAGGACGGGAATCCATGTTTCTTTCTCTTCGCGGCTGGCTGCCGTCCTGGCCTTTCGCGGCCTCGCGGCGTGCCCGGGCCGAGCTCAACCGCCAGGTGACCGATCTGCAGGCGCTGCACGAGCTCAGCAGCCGGCTGCTGGAGGTACGCACGTTGCCACAGCAACTGGGCCTGATCCTGCAGACGCTGTGCCGGCTGCACGGCAGCTCCAAGGGACTGGTGTCGCTGTACGAGCCGCCCTCGCAGCGGCTGGTGACCGCCGCCAGCGAGGGCTTCGGCTCGCAGGCGCTGCGGCAGTTCAGCGAGGTGCGCGTGGGCGACGGCGCCTGCGGGCTGGCGGTGCGGCTGGGGCGGCGCGTGGTGGTGCGCGACACAGAAACCGACGAGGGCTACGCGAGCTGGCGCGCGCTTGCGCGCGAGGAAGGTTTCCGGGCCGTGCACAGCACGCCGCTGATCGCGCTGGACGGGCAGGTATTGGGCGTGATCTCGGTGCACCTGCCCCAGCCCGGCGAGCCCGACGAGCCGCTGCGGCGGCTGGCCGACATCTGTGCGCGCAAGGCCGCGGTGCATGCCGAGCGCGAGCGCTCGCGGCGCCTGGCGCAGCGAGCCGACGAGCGGCTGGCGGGGGTGCTGGCGTCCTCGCCGCTGCCCTTCGGCATCCTGGAGCCCGTGCGTTCGGCTTCGGGCGTGGTGGCGGACCTGCGC
This sequence comes from uncultured Azohydromonas sp., assembly GCF_937926365.1. Taxonomy (GTDB): domain Bacteria; phylum Pseudomonadota; class Gammaproteobacteria; order Burkholderiales; family Burkholderiaceae_C; genus Azohydromonas. The sequence continues at coordinate 11,901 of NZ_CALAOH010000047.1, forward strand.
TGGGCCTATGCCAACGCCGCGGCGGCCGGGCTGTTCGGGCACCCGCTGCCGGCGCAGACGCCGCTGCGTGCGACGCTGCGCGGCGACGACACGGCGCTGGAGCAGCTCCTGGCCGTGGCCATGCACGGCCTTGGGCGCGAGTTCGAATGGCAGCCGGCGGGCACGGCCGCGGGCTGCTTCTACGTCATCGCCTCGCCGGTGCCCGATGGGGTGGCGGTGTGGTTCACCGACGTCACGCAGCGCAAGCGCCAGGAGCAGGCGCTGCGCGAGTCGGACCGGCGCAAGGACGAGTTCCTGGCCACGCTGGCGCACGAGTTGCGCAACCCGCTGGCGCCGATCCGGCAGGCGGCGATGGTGTCGCGGGCGCCCAACGCCACCGAGGCGCAGCGGCGCTGGAGCCAGGAGGTGATCGACCGCCAGGTGGGCCACATGGCGCTGCTGCTGGACGACCTGCTGGACATGTCGCGCGTCACCCGCGGCAAGCTGGCGCTGCGCAAGGGCCCTACCGAACTGCGCGCGGTGCTGGACGCCGCCATCGAGGCCGCGCGCCCGCTGCTCGATGCCAAGCACCACCGGCTGGAGGTGCTGGCGCCGGAGGCACCGCTGCGCTTCGAGGCCGACCCGCTGAGGCTGGCGCAGATCCTCTCCAATCTGCTCACCAACGCCGCCAAGTACACCGACCCGGGCGGCTACATCCGGCTGCGCGCCACGGTGGAGGAGGGTGAAGTCGTGATGTCGGTGGCGGACAACGGCATCGGCATCGCGCCGGCGGTGCTGCCCACCGTGTTCGGCATGTTCTCGCAGGTGGCGGCGCACGATGAGCGCAGCGCCGGCGGGCTGGGCATCGGCCTGGCGCTGTCCCGTGGCCTGGCGGAGCTGCATGGCGGGCGCATCACGGCGCGCAGCGACGGGCTCGGACAAGGCAGCGAGTTCACGCTGCGCTTGCCCTGCGGACGGCTGCGGCCGGAGCCGCGTATCGAGGCGCCGCCGCCGCCGCGCGTGGCCGGTGGGCTGCGCGTGCTGGTGGCCGACGACAACGCCGACGCCCGCGAGAGCCTGACGGCGCTGCTGGCGCTGCACGGCTTCGAGGTGATCAGTGCCGCCGACGGCGACGAGGCGCTGCGCCTGCTGCAGGAACGGCGCCCAGACGTGGCGCTGCTGGACATCGGCATGCCCGGGCGCAACGGCTACGAGGTGGCGCGCGCGGTGCGCGAGCAGCGGCCCGGGGGTGTGTGCCCGCTGCTGGTGGCCGTCACCGGCTGGGGCCAGGACCAGGACCGCTCGCGCTCGCGCGACGCCGGCTTCGACGGGCACCTGACCAAGCCGGTGGACCTGCAGGCGCTGATGGGCCTGCTGCAGCAGGCCGAGGCCGCCGGCGCCCCGGGCAAGAGACTGCGGCTGATCCGCACGGCGTAGCCGCCCGGGCCGCTGGACGCCGAACGCCTCAGCCGCCTCCGCAGCGGCAGGCGCCGCCGCCACAGCCCGCGGCCACCGGCTGCGCCAGAGCCGCCATCGCCTGCACACGCTGCTTGACTTCGGCATAGAGCTCTTCGAACTGCGCGGCGTCGAAGTCGGCGTGGTACTGCTTCTTCACACCCTCGCTGCCCAGTTGCAGGTGCACCGTGGGCTGCACGTCGCGCTGCGCCAGGCAGGCGCGGGCGCAGGCCAGCGCGCAGCCGTCGATGGCCAGGATGGGCCGCCCGCTCGCGGCGGCCTCGCGCGCGCGCCGCACCAGGCTCGGCACGTTGCCGCCCACGCCGGCGATGCAGGACATTTGCGCCAGCCCTTCGCGGTCCAGCCGCAGCGCGAGGTCATTGGCGAATTGCGCGGCGCTGGAGCAGCCCGAGCAGCTGTAGACCAGGGGTAATGAATCCGGCGGGGTGGCGGCGAGGGGCATGGGTCGGATGCGGCCTGGACGGTGTTGAAAAAACCCATCGTTCCGGCCCGGGCCCGTCATGGTTTTGAGGCGGCTCAAGTTGCCTCGTCGCGCCGCCAAGCCTCGTCCTGCTCGACGGCCTTGCCCTCCGCCCGCAGCTTCAATAGCGCCGCCAGCAGCGAGCGCCGCGCCGCGCCGTGCTTCATCGGCGGCACGTCGTCGTAGACCTGCGCCAGCAGCGCGTCCATGGACTGCGGCTCGCCCGTCAGCGCCGCCAGCAGCTTGGCCTCGCGCTGCTGGCGGTGGCGGATGAGCAGATCCCACACGCGCCGCGGCTGCGCGATCAGGAAGCCGTGCCCCGGCGCCAGCCACTGCAGATCGGGCAGGTCGTCGCGCAGCCGCGCCAGCGAGGCCAGGTAGGCCGCCATGTCGCCATCGGGCGGGTTGATGACCACCGTCGAGCCCTGCATGACGTGGTCGCCCGTGAACAGGATGCTCTCCTCCTCCAGCAAGTAGCACAGGTGGTTGGAGGCGTGGCCGGGGGTGTGGAGCACGCGCAGCGTGGTGCCCGCGTCCAGCGCCAGGCGCTCGCCGTCGCTCAGCTCGCGCGCGGGGCTGAAAAACTCGTCCTGCCATTGCGCGTGCGGCGTGCGCCGGCCCAGCACCTGCGCGCCGGTGGCCTGGGCCAGCAGCGCGGCACCGGGGGAGTGGTCCAGGTGCGTGTGCGTCGCCAGGATCCAGCGGATCGGCCCGGGCGCCGCCGCCACCAGCGCCTGCACCTGCGCCGCATCGGCCGGACCGGGGTCGATCACGGCCCACTCGTTGCTCCGCAGCGCGCCCACCAGGTAGCTGTTGGTGCCCGGGCCGGTCATCACGCCGGGATTGGCGGCGGTGAGGCGGATCAGCCGCTCGGTCAGCCGCATCGGCTCGCCCGGCGTGACCACGGTGCGCGCGATGCCCTGGCCCAACGGATCCACCAGCCTGGCCTCGGCCCAGCCCGGGTGCTCGGGGAACAGCGGGATCAGCTGGCCCTCCGGGTCGCGTGCGCGCTGCGGGCGGATGCAGGGCACCTCGCCCAGGCTGGCGGCCCAGTCCAGCATGTCCCTGGCGGAGGCGAAGCGCGAGAGCTCCAGCAGCAGCCGCCGCACCGGGCCGACCACGCGCACGCCCTGCGTGCCCCGCACCGCCTGGGCCGGGCTGAGCCAGGCATGGGCCGTCATCTCGATGCCGTCGTGCGTGGCCTCCTGCGCCGGCGGCACCGCGGCCAGGAAGAAGCGGGTGTCGAAGCGCTTGGGCAAACCCGGCGGCGTGACGATGTGCGCGAAGAGCTTCAGCTCGCCCAGCGCCAGCCTGAAACCCTGCTCGCGGCACAGCTCCAGCAGCCCGATCTCGCGGCCGTGCAGCCGGGTGCGCCAGGCGGCCTGCAGCGCGGCGCCGGTGACGGGCTCGCCCCGCGCGTCCAGCGCCAGCAGCAGCCCGGCCTCCTCGAAGGTTTCGCGCACGGCAGCCACGTACCACGCCAGGCCGCCTTCGCCCAGGCCGAGGCGGGTGCTGGCGGTGGCTTCGTCCAGGCCGGCGCACACGGGGGCCAGCGCCGCATCCGCCGCGTCGATCAGCCCGCCGGGGAAGACCCAGGCGCCGCTGTTCTGGTCGCCGCGCTCGGCGCGGCGCAGAAGCAGGACTTCGGGTCCGCCCGGGGTGTCGCGGACGAGGACGAGGGTGGAGGAGGGGCGAAGGGATGTCGTCATGGAATGGGGCGGCTGAAAGCGGACTTCGAATGGTGCACGGGATGGCCCGTGCGCCGCGCCGCAACCTCCCGCCATATGGCACGGTGCGGCGGCGCGCAAGGCACAATCGAGCCTCGTTTGTCCACGCCTTGAGTGTGGCATTCAGCCTCCCGAACCGGCCCTCGTTCACACGCCCTGCTGACCACTCCCATGACTCTTTCTTCTGCTCACGTGACGGAACAGTGCGACGTGCTCGTCATCGGCGGCGGCCCGGCCGGCGCCACGGTCGCCACACTGTTGGCACAGCAGGGGCGCGACGTCGTGATGCTGGAGAAATCCCAGCATCCGCGTTTCCACATCGGCGAGTCGCTGCTGCCGGCCAACGTGCCCCTGTTCGAGAAGCTGGGGCTGCGAGGGGAGGTGGAGCGCATCGGCATGCCCAAGTGGGGCGTGGAGTTCGTGTCGCCGCAGCACGATCACTCCAGCTTCCTGGAGTTCGGCGACGCCTGGGACAAGTCGCTGCCCTACGCGTGGCAGGTGCGGCGCTCGGAGCTGGACGAAATCCTGTTCCGCCACGCCGCGGCGCAGGGCGCGCGCACGCTGGAGAACTGCCACGTGCGCGAGGTGGACTTCGACGCCGAGGGCGCCACGGTGCGCGCGCAACTGGGCGATGGCGAACAACGCCGCTGGCGCGCCCGCTTCGTGATCGACGCCTCGGGCCGCGACACCTTCCTGGCCAACAAGATGCGCGCCAAGGAAAAGAACCCCAAGCACAACAGCTCGGCGCTGTTCGGCCACTTCCGCAACGCGCAGCGGCTGCCGGGACAGCTCGAAGGCAACATCACCATCTTCTGGTTCGCGCACGGCTGGTTCTGGTTCATCCCGCTGGCCGACGGCACCACCAGCATCGGCGCGGTGTGCTGGCCCTACTACCTGAAGTCGCGCAGCAAGCCGCTCAAGGAATTCTTCGCCGACACCATCGCCCTGTGCCCCAAGCTCGCCGAGCGGCTGAAGGACGCGACACTGGTGGACGACATGGTGCATGCCACCGGCAACTATTCCTACAGCGCCACGCACTGCACCGGCGAGCGCTACTTGCTGCTGGGCGACGCCTTCGCCTTCATCGACCCGGTGTTCTCCTCGGGCGTGTTCCTGGCCATGCAGAGCGCCTTCGAGGGCGCGGAGGTCGTGGCCACCTGCCTGGACCGCCCGGCCGAGGCCGCGCGCGCGCGGCAGCGCTTCGAGGACATGATGCGCAAGGGGCCGCGCGAGTTCTCTTGGTTCATCTTCCGCGTCACCAACCCGACCATGCGCGAGTTCTTCATGTACCCGCAGAACATGTTCCGGGTGAAGGAGGCGCTGCTGTCGCTGCTGGCCGGCGACCTCTACCGCGGCACGCCGATCTGGCGCTCGCTGCGCATCCTCAAGGCGCTGTACTACCTGGTGTCGCTGCGCAATGCCCGGCGCACCTTCAACGCCTGGATGATGCGCCGGCGCAACATCCGCGACCTGGGGCCGCTGCAGGGCGAGACCATCCAGTCATGACGGCTTCGCTCCTGGCGGCAGCGCCGCTGCGGGTCGAGCGCCTGACGCTGGAGGCCTGGGGGCGGCACCGGCGCGCGCACAACCTTCTGGGTGGCCTGGGCTATGGCGAGGGCGGCGACGCCGTGCCCGCGCCGGTGCTGTCGGGCGGCCCGGCGGTGGACGCCTGGAGCAGCGCCGGCGCGTTGCGGCACGGCCGCAACGGGCGGGTCCGCTGGCGCCACGACGGGCGCTGGCTCTGGGGCGCGCTGGACATCGGCGAGGCGGCCGAGGGCATCGAACTGCAGGCCGTGGTGCGGCAAGCCTATGTGGACATCTTTGCCGTGCTGCAAGACAGCGGCTGCACCCAGCTGCTGCGGCTGTGGAACTACGTGCCGCGCATCAACGAGGCGCAGGACGGCCTGGAGCGCTACCGCCATTTCAACGCCGGGCGCCAGCTCGCCTTCCTGGACGCCGGCCGGCCGGCCTTCGAGGGCGCGCCGGCGGCCAGCTGCCTGGGCCTGCAAGACGGGCCGCTGTGCGTGCGTTTCCTGGCCGGCACGCAGGCCGCCGTGCCGGTGGAGAACCCGCGCCAGGTGTCGGCCTACCACTACCCGTCGGCCTACGGCCCGCGCAGCCCGACCTTCTCGCGCGCGGCGCTGGTCGTGCCGCAACCGGGGCGGGTGGCGCTGCTGATCTCTGGCACGGCCAGCATCGCCGGCCACCTCAGCCTGCATGCGGGCGACGTTGAGGCGCAGACGCTGGAGACGCTGCTCAACCTGCAGGCGGTGGTGGCTGCGGCCGAGGCGCGCTGCAGCGCGCGCTTCGCCCTGGAGGGCTTCGACTGCGTCGTCTACGTGCGCCATGCCGCGCACGCCGAGGTGGTGCGCCGCGTGCTGCAGCAGCGGCTGGGCGCGCAGGCGCGCTTCGTGCGCACGGCCGTGATGCTGCAGGCCGACGTCTGCCGCGCCGATCTGCTGGTCGAGATCGAGGCGCATGGCTGCGCCGCGGGAGAACTCATCGCATGAAGAAGACCGTCATTGCCGCAACCGTCTTGTTGCCCCTGGTGCTGGCCGCGCCGCTGGCGCACGCGGAGCCGCAGCCGCTGTGGGAACTGGGCCTGGGCGCCGGGGTGCTGCGGCTGCCGCACTACCGAGGCTCGGACCAGTCGCACACCTGGGTGCTGCCGGTGCCCTACGTCGTGTACCGCGGCGAGATCTTCAAGGCCGACCGCGAAGGCGCGCGCGCCGTGCTGCTGGAGACCGACCGGCTGGACTTCGACCTCAGCCTGGCGGCCAGCCCACCCACGCGCAGCAAGGACAACGAGGCGCGCCGCGGCATGGAGGACCTGCCGCCCATCGTCGAGCTCGGCCCCAACGTCAGCTGGACCGTGGGCCGCGGCAAGGACTGGAAGCTGGACCTGCGCCTGCCCGTGCGCGCCGCGCTGGGCCTGGGCTCCAACGGCGGCTTCAAGGGCTGGGTGGCCACGCCGCAGCTCAACCTCGACCTGGACCTGCGCGGCTGGCGCGTCGGGCTGGCGGCGGCCGCCGTCGCACAGGACCAGCGCTACAACGAGCTGTTCTATGGCGTCTCCGCCGCGGAGGCCGTGCCCGGGCGTCCGGCCTACCGGCCCGGCGGCGGCGCGGCCGGCGGCTACCTGCTGGGGGCGGTGTCGCGGCGCGTGGACGACTGGTGGATTGGCGGTTTCTTGCGCTGGGACAGCCTGCGCGGGGCGAGTTTCCTGGACAGTCCGCTGGTGCGCCAGCGAGAGCATTGGTCCGTTGGAGTGGCGGTGTCGTGGGTGTTCGCGGCATCGGACAGACAGGTTGACAGGGACTGAGGCTGGATGAAGTTGTTGCTTGCGCTGCCGCTGACGCTGCTGCTGCATGCCCAGCTGGTGCTGCTGGGGCTGATATCGCTGACGTGGAACGCGATCGCGATGCTGCTGTACCCGCTGCTGCCGCGTCCGCGCGGGCGGGCCGTCGGGCGCGCGGGCATCGCCTACGGCTACCGGCTGTTCTGGGCCATCGCACGCTGCAGCGGCATGCTGCGCATCGACAACCGCGTGCTCGACTCGCTGCGCGACGAAGCCGGGCTGATCGTGGTGGCCAACCACCCCAGCATGATCGACGCGCTGGCGCTGGTGGCGCGGCTGCCGCGCAGCGCCTGCATCATGAAGGCGCAGCTCATGCGCAACCTGTTCCTGGGCGCCGGTGCGCGGCTGGCACGCTACATCCGCAACGACTCGCCGCGCAGCATGGTGCGCCTGGCCGTCGAGGACCTGCGCGCCGGTGGCCAACTCGTCATCTTCCCGGAGGGCACGCGCACCACGCGCCACCCGGTCAACCCCTTTCGGCCCGGCGTGACGCTGATCGCCAAGCTGGCCAACGCGCCGATCCAGACGGTGTTCATCGACACCGACTCGCCCTACCTCGGCAAGGGCTGGCCGATCTGGCGGCTGCCGCCGCTGCCCATCGTGTTCACCCTGCGGCTGGGCGAGCGCTTCGCGCCCTCGCCGGACGCCGATGCGCTGCTGCGCCGACTCGAAGACTATTTCGCCGCGAACGTGAAGCCGCCGGCGTCCCACAAACCATGACCGCCGCAGTTCCCGCCGCCGCGACCAGCGCGTCGCGCACGCACCTCGTTCTCATCCCCAGCTACAACACCGGCGCCAAGGTCTACGAGACGGTGCGCGAGGCGCGCGCGTCGTGGTCTCCGGTGTGGGTGGTGGTGGACGGCAGCGACGACGGCACCGCCGAGGGGTTGTTGCGCATGGCGCGGGAGGATGCGGGCCTGCGCGTGTGGGTGCTGCCGCGCAACCAGGGCAAGGGCTCGGCCGTGCTGCACGGGCTGCGGGCCGCGCAGGCCGCCGGCTTCACGCACGCGCTGACCATGGATGCCGACGGGCAGCATCCGGCGGCGCTGATCCCGACCTTCATGCAGGCCTCGATGCGCCGGCCTGAGGCCATGATCCTGGGCCGGCCGGTGTTCGATGCGAGCGCACCCTTGCTGCGCGTGCGCGGGCGGCGCATCTCCAACGGCTGGACCAACCTGGAGACGCTGGGCGCCGGGGTGGGCGATTCGCTCTACGGCTTTCGCGTCTACCCGGTGGCGGCGCTGGCGGCGGTGATGGCGCGCCAGCCCTGGATGCGGCGCTTCGACTTCGACACCGAGGCCGTGGTGCGCCTGGCCTGGCGCGGCGTCAAGCCCATCAACATCGACGCGCCGGTGAAGTACCTCAAGGCCGAGGAGGGCGGCGTCTCGCACTTCCGCTATGGCCGCGACAACGTGCTGCTGACCTGGATGCACACGCGGCTGGTGCTGGAGTTCGTGCTGCGGCTGCCCCTGCTGCTGTGGCGCCGCGCGCTGCGGCGCCCGCCGTTCCAGCCTTGAGCCCTGCACCCGCGAAAGGGCGCAGGGTCGACGGCGGTCAGTCCATCACCACCAGGTTGCGCGTCTGCGCGTCGGTGACGATCTCCTTCACGCGGTCGCCATCGAACACCACCTGGAACTCGGCGAAGCTGGAGAGCCAGAAGCGCCAGATCTTGGCGTCGAGGTTGGGGTTCTCGCTGCTGACGGGGTAGCCCACCGCCATGAGCACTTGCGCGCGCGTCATGCCGGGCCGCACGCGCGCGGATTCGATGGCCTCGCGCACCTTGGGCGGCATCTTGGCCATGGCCTGCTTGGGGTCCTCGGCCACGATGTAGCGCTTGGCGAAGGCGGCCATGTCCAGATCGCGGCTGTAGTCGTTGCCGATGGCCTGCTTGCTGCCGTTGAGCTCCACGTACACGCGGTAGCGTCCGTACCCGGTGGGCTTGGCCGGCGTGCCGGCCGGGATGATGCGCTTGCCGCTCTCGGCATAGTTGATGTCGCTGATCCAGCTGCCATCGGTGCGCAGGTTGCAGCACAGGTAGCCGGGCTCCGGCAGGGCCTGTGCCGAGGCAGCCAGCGGTGCAAGGGCGGCCAGGGCAATGGCGATGTGGTGAAGGCTCATGGGTTACTCCCTCGTTGTGGATTGGGTTCCGGCGCTGCGGCCGCCGGTAGGGCCAGGGTGTCCCACCTGAACGGCCGCGCGGGGCGCCTCAGCGCTGCGGCTTGCGGATCTCTCCCACCACGTCGCGGGCAATGGCCTGCAGCTGCTTGTCGGTCATGGCGGAAAACACGCCTTCCCACGCGCTGGAGCTGGTGTTGACGCTGTGTTCGCCGAAGGGCTGGCCGGTCTTGAGGTCGAGGTAGCGCACATTGGCGTTGACGTAGGCGTTGCCGGTCATGATGCCCAGGCCGTAGCGCTGGCCGCTGCTGAGGTAGCGGTAATCGTTGACCTGCACCGCCAGCAGCGTGCCGGCCTCGCCGGTGGGCCTGGCGGTGCCGTCGCCCATCGTGAACGCGATGCCGGCAGCCTCGGCCTCGTTGGCGAAGGCGTTGCGCATCTCGCCCCGGAATGGCGCCCAGTCGGCCGAGCTGGTCACCGTGGGGGTGCCGGTGACGCTCAGCACGATCTTCTTCGCTGCCTCGGGCGGCACGCGGATGTCGTTGCTGCCGCTCTTGACGACGTTGGCCGCGCAACCGCTCAGCGCCAGGGCTGCCACGGGCAGCATCCAGTTCAGGACCTTCTTCATGGGCGTTCTCCGGGAGAGGAAAGGAAGCGGGGCGGATTCTAGAAAGCGATGGCTCCCCGACGCCCACGCCTCCCCTGCCGGCCACCCCTTCAGGCCGGGTCTTCCCTCTCGGGAATGCCCTCGCTCAATACATCCCACCGTTGATCGAGATCACCTGCCCGCTGATGTAGCCGGCCTGCGGGCTGGCCAGGAAGCCCGCCAGCGCCGCCACTTCCTCCGGCGTGCCCGCGCGCTTGGCCGGCACGAGCTGCTCGATGGTCGCCTTGTCGAAGGCCTGGTCCGCCATGGGCGAGGCGATGATGCCCGGTGCGATGGCGTTGACCGTCACGCCGCGGCTGGCCACCTCCAGCGACAGCGCCCGCGTGGCGCTGTTGAGCGCGCCCTTGGCCGCGGCGTAGTTGACCTGCCCCCGGTTGCCCGCCAGCGCGGCCACCGAGGAAATGTTGATCACGCGACCCCAGCGCGTGCGCAGCATCGGCAGCAGCAGCGGCTGCGTGACGTGGAAGAAGCCGTGCAGCGACACGTCGATGACGCGGTGCCACTGCTCGGCGCGCATGCCCGGGAACACCGCGTCGTCGTGCACGCCGGCGTTGTTGACGATGACCTGCACCGGGCCGTCGCGCAGCAGCGCCTCGCAGGCCGAGCGCGAGGCTGCCGCATCGCTGACGTCGAACACCAGCGCCTGGGCGCTGCCGCCCGCGGCGCGGATCTCCTCGGCCAGTTGCTCGACCGCATCGGGACGCGAGTGCGCCTGCAGCAGCAGGTGTGCGCCGTCGCGCGCGAGCTGGCGCGCGATGGCGGCGCCCAGCGCGCCGCTGGCGCCCGTGACGAGCGCGCGTTTGCCGGCCAGGGTCATGGAAGCTTCTCCGTGTTGTTCACTTGGGTTCGGGTCAGGCCGGGGGCAGCGGGGTGTCCAGCACCACGGCGGCGCGGCCTTCGGCCACGGGCGCGCCGTCGCTGCTCACCTGGAATTGGTAGAGCACCTGCGAGCCGGTGCCGGCCAGGCGCCGCACCCGGATCTCCAGCTCGCCCGGCAGCAGGTCCAGCCGCGCCACGGCGAAGCGCGCGTCGCGCACGCTGGCCAGGAAGCCCGGGCGCGGCCCGCCCTCGGCCGGCGCGACCAGCGCGCCGTGCAGCGCCATGGCCTGCGCGGCGTACTCGATGGCGCAGGGGCTCGGCAGGCCGCCGGCGCTGCGCAGCGGGTTGTCCGGGTCGCGATGGCTGGCGGCGGTGCAGGTCACGGACGCCGCGTCCCAGGCCCGCACCCGATCGAGCAGGCACATGCGGCCCTGGTGCGGGATGCGCGCGGCGATGTCCTCCCGCTCCAGCACGGCCGGCGCGGTCATGCCGGCTCTACCGTGACGGCCAGCGACAGGCCGTCCAGGACCTCCAGCACGCAGGGCTGCGCCAACCCGCGCGCCATGCGCTGCAGCAGCGGCAGCGCCCGCGCGGCCGGGATGCCGCGGCGCAGCGCCTCCAGCCCGGCGTGCCCGCAGCCTTCGGGGGCCGCGTCGCCCGGCTCGATGCGCAGGCGCAACAGCGGCGCGTCGCCGGGCACCGTGTCCAGCAGCAGCGCCACGCCCATGGCGTCCAGCAGCGGGCGCGTGGCCTGCAGCGGCTGCGGGTAGGGCACGTCGCTGGCGACCAGCAGCACCGGCTGCTGCCCGCACAGGCACTGGCTGGCGGCTTCCAGCAGCCCGGCACCGAAGCTGGCGTCGTGCGCGCACAGGCTGGTCGAGGGCGCGCGCGAGGCGGTGGCGATGTGCCAGTAGCCCGCGGGCGCGTTGTGCACCGAGTTCGTGAAGCGGGTGGGCGAAACCGCGCGCTGCGGCGTGGCCAGCGTCTCGCACAGCGCGTGGCAGTTGGCGCCGTCGCCGGTGGAGGCGCTGAACACCGTGGCCACGTCCCGCGGGTCGAGCCCGGCCTGCGCGCAGGCCTGGTCCGCCACGGCGATGCCCACCTTGACGATGCCCCCCGCGCGCCGGCGCTCGGCCGGCGGCAGCCGCGAGGGCGCGGGCACCACCGTGGGCGCCGACACCCAGCGCGACGGCTCGGCCAGCAGCTCGCGGCCGGTGGCCCAGTCGGACAGCCCGGGGCCCAGCAGCCCCACGCCGCGCACCCAGCAATTCAAGACGCCGCCGCTCATCGCGCCGCTCCCAGCAAGAGGCAGGCGTTGGAGCCGCCGAATCCGAAGGAATTGCTCGCCACCACCGACAGCGCCGCTTCCCGGTTCGCATCCAGGTAGTTGCATTGCAGCGCCGGATCGGGGCTGAGCCGGTTCAGCCCGCCGGGCATGAAGCCGTGGCGCAGCGCGAGCATGCAGATCACCGCTTCCAGCGCGCCGGCGGCGCCCAGGGTGTGGCCGGTGGCGCCCTTGGTGGAACTGCAGGGCAGCCCGGTGCCGAAGACCGCGCGCACCGCGGCGTCCTCGGCGGCGTCGTTGTTGGACGTGGCCGTGCCGTGCAGGTTGACGTAGTCCACGCCTTCGGGCCGCAGCCCGGCCTGGGCCAGCGCGCCGCGCATGGCGGCGATGGCGCCCAGGCCTTCGGGGTGCGGGCTGCTCATGTGGTAGCCGTCGCTGCTCTCGCCGCAGCCCAGCAGCCAGGCGGCGGGGGCGTCGGACTCGCGCTCCAGCAGCGCGAAGGCGCCGGCCTCGCCGATGGACAGGCCGCGCCGCTCGGCATCCCAGGGCCGGCAGGGCTCGCGCGACAGCAGCTCCAGCGAGTTGAAGCCGTAGAGCGTGGTGAGGCACAGGCTGTCCACGCCGCCGACCACGGCCGCGTCGATCAGCCCCAGCGCGATCAGGCGCTGCGCGTTGGCGAACACCTTGGCGCTGGAGGAGCAGGCGGTGGAGACCACGAAGGCCGGCCCTTCCAGCCCCAGCGCCCGGCGCGCGAAGGCCGCCACCGAGGCGGTGCTGTGGGTCTGCTCGTAGCGGAAGCTGGACGGCAGCGCGCCCGTCTCCGGGTCGCGGTGGCGGTAGGCCAGCTCGGTCTCCAGGATGGCCGAGGTGCTGGTGCCCAGGAACAGGCCCACGCGGCGGCTGCCCCAGCGCCGCGCCGCCCGCGCCACGCTTTGGGCGAAGCCATCGGCCTGCAGCCCCAGCCACGCCAGGCGGTTGTTGCGGCACGCCCACTCGGCCAGCTCGGCGGGCAGCGGCGCGCCGTCCAGGCCCTCGACCTGGCCGATCCACGTCTCCAGCGCGGCGGTTTCGAAGTGTTGGGCGCTCAGCCCGCCGCGGCCGGCGCGCAGCGTGGACAGCGTCGCCTCGCGGCCCACGCCCAGGGCGCTGGCGGCGGTGTAGTCGGTGATCGGCAGCGGCGTCATCGAAGATCTCCGGCCAGCAGCACGTTGGCGAAGGGGGTGCCCTGGCTCATGGGCACCGGCTGCACGCTGAAGCCCAGGCGTTGCAGCAGCGCGGTCCACTCGGACAGCGGGCGGCCCCAGGTGGGCGGCATGCGGTGGCCGCGCACCATCGTCACCACGCGGTCCACCCACTGGCTGACGGCAAAGCCGCGCCGGCTGGACGCGTCGCCCACGCGCAGCAGCAGCCGCCCGTGCGGCAGCAGCGCGTCGCGCACGCGCTCCAGCACCGCCTGCTGCGCGGCGTGGTCCACGTAGTGCAGCACGTCCAGGATCACCGCCACGTCGCTCGCCGGCAGATCGGCGCTGCACATGTCGCCGCAGACGAAGCGCGGCGCCGTGGGCAGCCGTCCCAGCGCCGCCTGGGCGCGGGCGACATCGCGCGGCATCAGCTCGATCCCGGTGTAGCGCGCACCCGCCGGCGCGGCCGGCCAAGTGGCGGGCCAGGCGCCGCGGGCGTGGGCGGCGTCGATGGCTGCCAGCAGGCTGGCGAGCAGCCCCTGGCCGCAGCCGATGTCGAGCACGCGCGCGCGCGGCGGCAGGTCGCCGCGCTCCAGCAGGCCACGGAACACCGGGTCGTGGCCGAGCTTGCCGCGCGCGAAATGCCAGGCGAAGCGGCCCGCCGAGCGGTAGGGCTCGCAGGCGGCACGGTGCAGCGCCTGCCAGGCCGCGTCGCCGTCCATCGGCGCGGAAGAGAGAAGGGAGGTGGTCATGAGCCAGTGAGACCTCAGGAAGGGCGCGACGCGGTGCCGGTGGGCCGGACCGCTGCGCCGGGAATCGGGGACGGACCGGCGCCCAGCGCCTGCGGCAGCGTCACGCAGCGCAGCCCGGCCTGGCGGCAGCGCTCCAGCAGTGGCGGCAGCACCTCCAGCACCACCGGCCGGCCCTGCTCGGTGCGCGCGGCGTTGCCGTCGTGCAGCAGCAGGATGTCGCCGGCGGCCAGGCCCCGCGTGAGGCGCTGCAGCACGCGCGCGGGGTCGCGCTCGCGGGTGTCGAAGCCGCGCCGCGTCCAGCTCGCCAGGCGCAGGCCCAGCCGGTGCAGCACCGGGTCCAGGAAGGGGTTGCGCAGCCCGGCCGGGGCGCGGAAGCAGGTGGGGCGCTCGCCGGTGAGCTCGGTCAGCGTCGCCTGCGCGCGCTCGATCTCGCGCAGGAAGCCGCGCGGGCCCAGCAGCGAGAAGTTGTGGCGGTGCACGTCGCTGTGGTTCTGCACGCTGTGGCCGCGTTTCACGATCTCGCGCACCAGCGCCGGGTGCTCGCGCGCGCGCTGCGCGATGCAGAAGAAGGTGGCGCGTGCGCCGTGGCGCTCCAGCAGCTCCAGCACGGCGGGGGTGACGGCCGGGTCGGGACCGTCGTCGATGGTCAGCGCCACCTCGCCGCGCGCGGCGCTGGCCGGCGGCAGCCGCACCAGGTTCGGGCCCAGCCAGCGGCTGCGCGGCCACAGCCCCGCGGCGGTGAGCGCGGCGTGGTTGAGCACCACCGCGCCGATGGCCCAGCCCGCCCACTCGGGCCGCAGCAGCAGGGTGCCGGCGGCGGCCGCGTGCAGGCCGAAGGTGGCGCGCAGCAGCGGCGGCATCGACCAGGACGTGGTGGATGAAAAAGTCATGCGGGGGAGGGAAAACCGGAGGGGGCCGCCGACGGCGGTCACGAGACTGTCGATTTTCCCATAGGACCCCCCCGTTTCAGCGTCTCGGGGCGAAGGCCGCGCACAGCAGCAGCGCCAGCAGCACGCCCGGCGCCACGACGCGGCCGATGGCCGACAGCGCCGGGATCTGCGACAGCGCGATCAGCCCGAAGCCGCACACCGCCGTGACGTTGGCCAGCAGCAGCGAGGCCAGCGTGTCGGCCTGCCGCGCGTCGGCCGGCGCATCGTCCTGGGCCATCGGCCACTGCACGAAGAAGAGGCCGTAGTTCGATCCCACCGCCACCACCAGCAGCAGGCCCACGAGGTGCAGGATGCCCAGCGGCACCCCGAGCGCCGCGAAACCGCCCAGCGTGATCAAGACGGCCAGCGCCAGCGGCACGCAGGCGGCCCACAGCTGGCGCCACGAGCGCAGCTGCCACCACAGCAGCGCCACCACCGCCGCCACGCCCAGCAGCGCCTGGGCCAGCGCCTCGTGCAGGTAGCGCGCGTACAGGCCGTCGAGCTCCTGCTTGATGTCCAGCACCGCCACGTCGCCCGGCAGCCCCTGCAGCGCGGCGCGCACGCGCGGCGCGTCGATGCCGGCGTCGGCCTGGGCGCCGGGCGGCTGCAGCGGCAGCAGCGCGGTCCAGCCGCCGTCCTCGCGCCGGATCAGCAGCGCGTCGGCCACCGCCTTCAGCGGCGTGCCGGCCAGCGCCTCCAGCGTCAGCGGCGCCAGCGCGCGCGCGCTCTGAACTTCCCCCAGGAAGGGCTCCAGCGGACGCTGCGCCAGCGGCGTGCCGCGCACCGCCTGCGCCAGGCGCTGCCGCAGCGCGTCGCCTTCGGGCAGCGCGGCCTGGCGTTGCCGCTGGGTCGCCAGGCTGGGCAGCACGCGGGTGGGCGTCTCGTAGCCGCCGATCACGCCCTGCTCGACCAGCGGCTCCAGCCGCGCGGCGGCGGCCTCGGCGCCGCGCAGCGCGGCCTGCAGGTCGGCCCCGCTGGCCACGACCAGGGTGCGCGCGTCGCTGGCGCCCAGGTCCGCGCGCAGCGAGGCGTCCAGCCGCTGCGCGGCCACGGGCACGGGGCTGAGCGAGGCCAGGTCGCCGCGCCAGAGCGAGTCGTGTTGAAAAGCCATCAGCAGCGCGGCGCCGCCGCCCAGCAGCCAGGCCAGCCCCCGCGCGCGGCCCAGCGCGCGCGCGGCGCGCTG
>NZ_CALAOH010000048.1 GCF_937926365.1 uncultured Azohydromonas sp.
GGGACGCGTGCGGCGCCTGGTGTACGGCAGCACCACGGGCGTCTACGGCGACTGCGGCGGCGAGCGGTTCGACGAGACGCGCCGCGTGCGGCCGGCCACCGCCCGCGCGCGCCGTCGCGTGCATGCCGAGGCGCAGCTGCGCGCCTGGGGCCGGCGCAGCGGCGTGTCGGTGACGATCCTGCGCATTCCGGGCATCTACGCGGTGGACCGCCCTGGCGGGCATCCGGCCGAGCGGCTCAAGCGCGGCAGCCCGGTGCTGCAGGCGGGGGACGACGTCTACACCAACCACATCCACGCCGACGATCTGGCGCGTGCCTGCGTGGCGGCGCTGCACCGTGGCGCGCCGCAGCGCGTGCTGCACGCCAGCGACGACACCGAGCTGCGCATGGGCGACTACTTCGACCTCGCGGCCGAGCTCTGCGGGCTGCCGCGGCCGCCGCGCATCCCGTGGCAGGAGGCGCGGCAGCAGCTCTCGCCGCTGCAGCTGAGCTTCATGGGCGAGTCGCGGCGCCTGGACAACCGGCGCCTGAAGCGCGAGCTGCGGCTGCGGCTGCGCTACCCCACGGTGCGCGAAGGCCTGCAGCAGCCGCTGCCCCCGGGGACGTAGGCGGCCGCGCTCAGATGCCTTCAGCCTTGCTCAGCGTGGTCATGCGGTCCACGCTGTGCACGGTGAAGCGGCGCGGCTGGCCGTCGCGGCGGACGTCCAGCGTCACCTCGCGCTCGGCCTGGCCGCCGCTCCACAGCTGCTTCCACAGCTGCTCCAGCGACTGCACGCTGGCGCCGTCGATGCGCTCGATGCGGTCGCCTGGCTGCAGGCCCGCGACCTCAGCCGGACTCTCGCTGTTGACGCGCAGCACCTGCACCTGGCCGTCGCTCTCCATGCAGTTCAGGCCCAGCCAGGCACGGCGGCTGGCGGTCGAGCTGCCCTGGCTGCGCAGCTCGGCCAGGATGGGCTTGAGCAGTTCCACCGGCACGAACATGTTGCCCGGCATCCGCGTGGCGCCGTCGCCGTCCAGCGCGTTGGCCACCAGCAGCGAGCCCACGCCCAGCAGCTCGCCTTCGGCGTTGAACAGCGCCGCGCCGCTGTGGTCGGCGCGCGGCGGGATGGTGAAGACAGCCTGGTCGATCTGGTACTCCCAGTAGCCGGAGAAGGGGCGGCGCGAGATCACCTGGGCCAGGCTCACGGCACCGCTGTCGCCGCCGCTGACGATCATGATCGGCTCGCCGTCGCGCAGCGCGGTGCTGTCGCCCATGGGCGCGGGCGACAGCGGCAGCGGCGTGAGCGCCTGCACCAGGCCGAAGCCGGTGGCCACGTCGTAGGCCACCACGCGCGCGGGCAGGCGGCGCTGGTCATCGAGCACCAGCTGCACCTGATCGGCCTCGACGATGAGGTAGCCGATGGTCAGCACCAGCCCGTCGTGGTCGATCACCACACCGGAGCCCTGACGCTCGCGACCCACGGAGTCGTTGGAACGCGCGTTCGGCAGTGCCAGCACTTCCACGCCCAGCACCGCGTCGCTGGCGCGGCGCAGCGCCAGCATGCGCTCCTGCTCGGACATACCGCCTTCGGTGGCGGAGGCGGCCGGCGGCTGCGCGGCGGCGTCCGGCGGCGGGCCCTCCTCCTGCGCTTGCGCCAGTGTCCACACCCCAGCACTGGCCAACGCCGCGAGCATCGTCAGGCACCATCGCAGGCGCGGTGCGGACAGCAGGTGGCGCAAGCGGCTGCGCGGCCGGGGGGACAGCAAGGAGGTCATGGCGCGCTCCCGGTAGGGGACTGCCTGAACTTAGGCAAGGCGCATGCCAATTCCCAGGTAGTGCGGGCGCGGCCGGCGTGCGGAACTTCACGAGGCGCAGGCCACCGGGCGGCCATCTCGGCGATGGCGTGACGGTTGGATGATGGTGACGGCCGTGGCGGCTGCCGCCACGAGGCGATCTCAGCGGCGGCGGCCGAAGGGCGCTTGGCCGCGCCAGTAGCGGATCATCAGGAATCCGCCAAGCATGCCGCCGAGGTGGGCGAAGTGCGCGATGCCGCTGCCGCCCTGCAGCCCCAGCAGCAGCTCCAGCCCGCCGAACACGGCCACGAAGACCTTGGCCTTCATGGGGATGGGCGGGAACAGCGGAATGATGGTTCGGTTGGGAAACATCATCCCGAAAGCCAGCAGCAGCCCGAACAGCGCACCGGAGGCGCCCACGGTGGGCGTCATCGAGCCGATGAGCTGCGTGAACACCAGCTGCGCTGCGGCGGCGGCCAGCACGCTGGCGACGAGGAACTGCAGGTAGCGGCGGCTGCCCCACAGCCGCTCGATCTCGCTGCCGAACATCCACAGCCCCAGCATGTTGAAGAACAGGTGCACGACGCCGCCGTGCAGGAACGCGTAGGTCACCACCTGCCAGGGCCAGAACTGGCCGCTGCCCAGCGGCCACAGCGCCAGCAGCAGATCCAGGAAGGCGAAGGGCAGCAGCAACTGGACGCAGAACATTCCCACGCAGGCCAGCATGAACGCTTTGGTGATGGGCGGCATCGGGGGCATGGCGGTGCGGCAGCGAGGCGTGCCGGGCGTCAGGGGCGGGGGAAAGCTGCGGGCCGGACCGGCGCGCAGCCGGGACGGTGTGCCGGCAGCCGGCGAAGGCGGCGTTGCTGTCGCAACCATGCGTGGTGCCCGGGGCCGGACTCGAACCGGCACGCCTTGCGGCGGGGGATTTTGAATCCCCTGCGTCTACCGATTTCGCCACCCGGGCCGTGGGTGCGAAGCAGCGCTCGCGTACTGGACGGGATTATGTCATGCGCGCCGGCATGCTCCGAGGTCGGCTGCGACAATGGCGCACAAACGCATCCATTGCCTGCCCCATGCCCACGTACAAGACCCTTGAAGAGTTCATCGGCGAGACGCCGCTGGTGCGGCTGCAACGCCTCGAAGGCGCGATGCTCGCCGGGCGCAACAACGTGCTGCTTGGCAAGCTCGAAGGAAACAACCCCGCCGGCTCGGTCAAGGACCGCCCGGCCATCAGCATGATCCGCCGCGCCGAGGAGCGCGGCCAGATCAAACCTGGTGACACGCTCATCGAAGCCACCTCGGGCAACACCGGCATCGCGCTGGCCATGGCCGCGGCCATCCGCGGCTACCGCATGCTGCTGATCATGCCGGAGGACCTTTCGGTGGAGCGCGCACAGACCATGAAGGCCTTCGGCGCCGAGCTCGTGCTCACGCCGCGCAGCGGCGGCATGGAGTACGCGCGCGACCTGGCCGAGCAGATGCAGCGCGATGGCAAGGGCCTGGTGCTGGACCAGTTCGCCAATCCCGACAACCCGCGCGTTCACTACGAAACCACCGGCCCCGAGATCTGGCGCGACACCGAGGGGCGCGTCACGCACTTCGTCAGCGCCATGGGCACCACCGGCACCATCACCGGCGTGAGCCGCTACCTCAAGGAGCAGAACCCGGCAGTGCGCATCGTCGGCGCGCAGCCTTCGGAAGGCTCGCGCATTCCCGGCATCCGCAAGTGGCCCGAGGCTTACCTACCCAAGATCTACGACCCCTCGGCCGTGGACGAACTGGTGCACGTGAGCCAGGCCGACGCGGAAGATATGGCGCGGCGCCTGGCGCGCGAGGAGGGCCTTTTTGCCGGCATCTCGGCCGCCGGTGCCTGCTGGGCGGCGTTGCAGATCGCACGCACGGTGCGCGACGCCACCATCGTCTTCGTCGTCTGCGACCGCGGCGACCGTTATCTTTCCACCGGCGTCTTCCCTGCCTGACTCCCCTTCCGCCAGAGCGACTCCCATGCAAGTGGACAAGGAAATCGACACCCGCGGCCTGAACTGCCCGCTGCCCATCCTCAAGGCCAAGAAGGCATTGGCCGAGATCGACAGCGGCCAGGTGCTCAAGGTGGTGGCCACCGACCCGGGCTCGGTGCGGGACTTCCAGGCCTTCGCGCGCCAGACCGGCCACGAGCTGGTGGAACAGACCAGCAGCGGCGACGAGTTCGTGCACTGCCTGCGCAAGCGATAGCCGAAAGAAAAACACCCGCGCCACGGGCGCGGGTGTTGGCTTCGAGCGCCGCCGGTGGCTTACAGAGTCAACTGTTTGAGGTAGCCGCGGAACCAGGTGCCTACCTCCGGGTGATCCAGCGCCAGCTCGACGTTGGCCTTGAGGAAGCCCTCCTTGCTGCCGCAGTCGTAGCGCTTGCCCTGGTAGCTGTAGGCGAATACCTTCTCGCGGCGCAGCAGTCCCGCAATGCCGTCGGTGAGCTGGATCTCTCCACCCACGCCCTGGTTCTGGTTGCGGATCTCATGGAACACGCCCGGCGTGAGGATGTAGCGCCCGGCCACGGCCAGCCGCGACGGGGCCTCCTCGGGCGACGGCTTCTCGACGATGCGATTGACCTCGGTCATGCAATCGCTCACCGCCGTGCCGGCGACGATGCCGTAGCGCTTGACGTAGGCCTGCGGCACCTCCTGCACCGCCAGGATGGAAGTGCGCCATTCGGCGAACTGCTCCACCATCTGCTGCAGCACGGGCTTCTCGCCCACCATCAGGTCATCGGCCAGCAATACGGCGAAGGGCTCATTGCCCACCAGACGCTCGGCGCACAGCACCGCGTGGCCCAGGCCCAGCGACTGCGCTTGGCGCACGTAGATGCACTCCATGTCGGCTGGCTTGACGCTGCGCACGACCTCCAGCAGCTCCTGCTTGTGGGCCTGCTCCAGGGTCTTTTCGAGCTCGAAGCTCATGTCGAAATGGTCCTCGATCGGGCGCTTGTGGCGCCCGGTGACGAAGATCATTTCTCGCACCCCTGCGGCATAGGCTTCTTCCACCGCGTACTGGATCAGCGGCTTGTCCACCACCGGCATCATTTCCTTGGGCTGCGCCTTGGTGGCGGGCAGGAAGCGCGTGCCAAGACCAGCAACCGGGAAGACGGCCTTCTTGATACTCATCATGAGGTTCGATGCTCCAACAAAGGGGCTTGCATGGGACACGGGTCATTCTGACACGGGCCCCGAAGCGCTCCGGCTACCGGGACCCGGGCTCAGCACGGGGTTCGGTCACAAGCAGAAGGCATGCCGCCGCGCCACCGCAGCGGCACCCGTGTCAGGCCGCGGGCAGACGCTGCAGCTGCTGCTGCAGCCGCTGCAGCGTCTGGCCGAAGTCGGCCAGGCGCTGGCGCTCCTGCTCCACCACGGCGGCCGGCGCGCGGGCCACGAAGCTCTCGTTGCTCAGCTTGGCGTTGGCCTTGGCGATCTCGCCTTCGAGCCGCGCCACTTCCTTGGACAGCCGCGCGCGCTCGGCGGCAACGTCGATCTCGACGTGCAGCGCCAGCCTGATGTCGCCTTGCACCGCCACCGGCGCCATCTGCGTGGCCTGCGCGAAGGCGCTTTCGTCAGCGAACACGCGCACTTCCGACACCTTGGCCAACGCCTTGAGCAGCGGTGCCGCGGCGTTGACGAAAGCTTCATCGCCGAAGGTGTAGAGCGGCACGCGCTCGGCCGGCGAAAGGTTCATCTCGCCGCGCAGATTGCGGCAGCTGCCCACCAGCGCTTTCAACTTGCCGACCCAGGCATCGGCTTGGGCATCCACGCGCTCCAGTTGCGGACGCGGGTAGGCGGCCGTCACGAGGCCCTGGCCGTCACCGGCCACCTTGCGCCCGGCCACCGGCGCCACGCGCTCCCACAGCTCGGCGGTGATGAAAGGCGTGATCGGGTGCAGCAGCCGCAGCACCGTCTCCAGCACGCGGATGAGCGTGCGCCGCGTGGCACGCTGCTGCTCGGCCGTGCCGGTCTGGATCTGCACCTTGGCGATCTCCAGGTACCAGTCGCAGTACTCGTCCCACACGAAGGAGTAGATGGCGTTGGCCACGTTGTCGAGCCGGTACTCGGCAAAGCCTGCTTCGACGGCCGCCTCCACGCGCTGCAGCTCGCCCGTGATCCAGCGGTCGGCCGGCGAGAAGTCCAGGTAGCCGCCGGGCACGCAGGCCTCGGCGCCGTGCTCGGCCAGGCCGCAGTCCTGGCCCTCGCAGTTCATGAGCACGAAGCGCGTGGCGTTCCAGAGCTTGTTGCAGAAGTTCCGGTAGCCCTCGCAGCGCTTGGAGTCGAAGTTGATGTTGCGCCCCAGGCTCGCCAGCGCGGCGAAGGTGAAGCGCAGCGCATCGGCGCCGTAGCCGGGAATGCCTTCCGGGAACTCCTTCTGCGTGTCCTTGCGCACGCGCGGCGCGGTCTCGGGCTTGCGCAGCCCGGTGGAGCGCTTCTGCAGCAGCGGCTCCAGCGCGATGCCGTCGATGAGGTCCACCGGGTCGAGCACGTTGCCCTCGGACTTGCTCATCTTCTTGCCCTGCGCGTCGCGCACCAGGCCGTGGATGTAGACGTGCCGGAAGGGCACCTGGCCGGTGAAGTGCACCGTCATCATGATCATCCGGGCGACCCAGAAGAAGATGATGTCGAAACCCGTGACCAGCACGGAGGAGGGCAGGAACAGGTCCAGCTCGGGCGTCTTCTCGGGCCAGCCCAGGCTGGAGAAGGGCACCAGCGCCGAGGAGTACCAGGTGTCGAGCACGTCCTCGTCGCGGGTGAGCTCGCCGCGGTAGCCGGCGGCCTCGGCCTTGGCGCGGGCCTCCTCCTCGTTGCGCGCCACGAAGATCTCGCCACCGCTGCCGTACCAGGCCGGAATCTGGTGGCCCCACCACAGCTGGCGGCTGATGCACCAGTCCTGGATGTTCTTCATCCACTGGTGGTAGGTGTTGATCCACTGCTCGGGCACGAACTTCACCGAGCCGTCATCGACCACCTGGATGGCTTTCTCGGCGATGGACTTGCCGTCGGCGCCGGGCTTGGTCATGGCCACGAACCACTGGTCGGTGAGCATGGGCTCGACGATCTGCCCGGTGCGTGCGCAACGGGGCACCATCAGCTTGTGCTTCTTGACCTCGGCCAGCAGACTCTGCGCTTCCAGGTCGGCCACGATGCGCTTGCGCGCCTCGAAGCGGTCCAGGCCGCGGTAGGCCTCGGGCGCCTGCTCGTTGAGCTTCGCATCGAGGGTGAAGATGTTGATCATGGGCAGGCCGTGGCGCTGGCCCACCGCGTAGTCATTCTGGTCGTGCGCGGGCGTGACCTTGACCACGCCGGTGCCGAACTCGCGGTCCACGTACTCGTCGGCGATCACGGGAATGGTGCGGCCCGTCAGCGGCAGCGTGACCTGCTTGCCGATGAGCGCGGCGTAGCGCTCGTCCTCCGGATGCACCATGACGGCCACGTCGCCCAGCATGGTCTCGGGGCGGGTGGTGGCCACGGTCAACTCGCCGGAGCCGTCGGCCAGCGGGTAGCGGATGTGCCACAGCGAGCCGTCCTCCTCCTCGCTCTCGACTTCCAGGTCGGAGACGGCGGACTTGAGCACCGGGTCCCAGTTGACCAGGCGCTTGCCGCGGTAGATCAGGCCTTCCTCGTGCAGGCGCACGAAGGTTTCCGTCACGACCTTCGAGAGCTTCTCGTCCATCGTGAAGTACTCGTGGCGCCAGCTCACGCTGTCGCCCATGCGGCGCATCTGCTGCGTGATGGTGGAGCCGCTCTTTTCCTTCCACTCCCACACGCGGGCCACGAAGTTCTTGCGGCCGAGCTCGTGGCGGTCGAGTCCCTGCTCCTGCAGCTGGCGCTCCACCACGATCTGCGTGGCGATGCCGGCGTGGTCCGTGCCCGGCACCCACAGCGTGTTGAGGCCGCGCATGCGGTGGTAGCGCGTGAGCGAGTCCATGATCGTCTGGTTGAACGCATGGCCCATGTGCAGCGTGCCCGTGACGTTGGGCGGCGGCAGCTGGATGCAGAAGGACTGCTTGCTCGGGTCCAGCGTCGGCTCGTAGGCGCCGCTCTTTTCCCACAGCGGGCCCCAGTGGGCCTCGATGGCAGCGGGTTCGAAGGATTTGGCGAGTTCGGTCATGGCGGAAGCAGTGGCGTGCCGGCGCGCACACGGAGCGCACGCCGACACCGGGAAATCATGGGGGTGCGGGATTGTAGGGTGCCGCTTTCCACCCCCTGGCAGGACCCCGATGGTCCCGCCGCGCCCGCCCGGCCGGGGTTGCGGGCGGGCGTCCAGGGCTCACATCAGCAGGTGCTCGCCCGCGTTCTCGCCGCCGAGGATGACGTAGTTCACCTTGCGCAGGTCGCGCAGCTCGCGCCCGCCAGCGTAGGAGATGGAGCTCTGCAGGTCCTCGCGCATCTCGCGCAGCGTGTCGGCGAGCTTGCCCTTGACCGGCTCCAGGATGCGCTTGCCCTCCACATGCTTGTACTCGCCCTTGTTGAAGTCCGAGGCCGAGCCGTAGTACTCCTTGTAGAGCTGCCCATCCACCTCCACCGTGCGGCCGGGGCTCTCCTCGTGGCCGGCGAAGAGCGAGCCCACCATCACCATCGCCGCGCCGAAGCGCACGCTCTTGGCGATGTCGCCGTGGTGGCGGATACCGCCGTCGGCAATGATGGGCTTCGTGGCCACGCGCGCGCACCACTTCAGCGCCGAGAGCTGCCAGCCGCCGGTGCCGAAACCGGTCTTGAGCCGCGTGATGCACACCTTGCCCGGGCCGATGCCCACCTTGGTGGCATCGGCGCCCCAGTTCTCCAGGTCGATCACGGCCTCGGGCGTGCCCACGTTGCCGGCGATCACGAAGGCCTGCGGCAGCCGCTCCTTGATGTAGCCGATCATGCGCTGGACGCTGTCGGCATGGCCGTGGGCGATGTCGATGGTGATGTAGTCCGCGCCCACGCCCTCGGCCGCCAGGCGGTCGATCACGGCACGGTCGGCCTCCTTCACGCCCGAGGAGATGGAGACGATCAGGCCCTGCTCGCGCATCGAGCGGGCGAAGGCGACGTTGTCCAGGTCGAAGCGGTGCATCACATAGAAATAGCCCTCGCGCGCCATCCAGGCGGCGATGCCCTCGTCGAGCACCGTCTTCATGTTGGCCGGCACCACCGGCAGCTTGAAGCGGTGCGGGCCGAACTGCACCGAGGTGTCGCACTCGCTGCGGCTTTCCACGCGGCAGCGGCGCGGCAGCAACAGCACGTTGTCGTAGTCGAAGATGTCCATGTGGCTCCAGAAAAAGGTCCAGAGGCGGCGCGTTGAAGCAGTGCGCGGCCCAATGGCTGCGAGCGCTTGACCTGGAGCCCGGCGGTCCCGCGAGGCCGTCGGCAAGGACGGTACGGGCACAAAAAACCGGGCTCCAAAAATTTGGGCCCGGTGACGCATTCTACGCAGGCGCGGCGCCGGGCTCCGGCGTCAATGACCCGCTGCCGAGCAGGGCCGCCAGGTCGGCACTGGAGCGCTGCCCGATGGCGTTGCCCTGCTGCGCCAGCCACTGCCGGGCATGCGCGCGGCCGCGGTCGCGCAGCGTCTCCAGGAAGGGGCGGTGCGGGATCAACTTGGTGTGCATGGGCAACCCGGCCAACTGCTCGTCGGCCTCGATCACGTGCACCCGCAGCGACGCCACGCGGCGGCGCCAGCCCCAGCCGCGCCACGCGCCCTGGCGCGCCAGCGATTGCAGCTGCTGCAGCCAGCGCAGCTCGTGCAGGAAGCAGGCGCTGAAGCCGATCTCCAGCGCGCGCTGCTGGATCTGCGCCGCCGTGCGCGGCAGTTGGCCGAACACGCGCGGGTTGAGCGTGAGGATCAGCAGGTCCGGCGCGTCGCTTTCGCACACCAGCGGCAGCAGCGCGGGGTTGGCGGCATAGCCGCCGTCCCAGTAGGGCTCGCCGTCGATTTCCACCGCCTGCATCAGCATCGGCAGGCAGGCCGAGGCCAGCGCCACCTCCACGCTGAGCTCGTGGCGCCGGAACAGCCGCAGCTGCCCGGTGTTGGCGTTGGTGGCGGCGATGAAGAGCTGCGGCCCGGCAGTCGCGCGCAGCCGTTCGAAATCGACCAGCCCTTCCAGCAGCCCGCGCAGCGGGTTGAGGTTGAGCGGATTGAGCGCATAGGGCGAGAGCAGCCGCGTCCACTGCATCAGCGCCTGTGCCGCCGGGTGCAGCGAGGGCACCTCGTCGCCGTTGCGGCCCGCGCGCACGGCGCCGGCGGGCAACTGCTGGCTCAGGGCGTGCCAATAGCGGTGCAACGCCTCGCGCGCGCCCTCGCGTCCGCCGTCGAGCAGCCCGTGCGCCAGGACGATGGCGTTCATCGCGCCGGCGCTGGTGCCGCTGAGAGCCCCGATGCGCAGGTCCGGCTGCTGCAGCAGCTCGTCGAGCACGCCCCAGGTGAAGGCGCCATGCGCGCCGCCGCCCTGCAGCGCGAGCGCGACCGGACGCGGCGCCGGCTCGCGGCGCCAGGGCCACAGGCCGCGGCTCAACGCCGCTGCCCCTTGCGTTCGGCTGCGGCGCTGAGGAACTCGTGCAGGATCGGATCGCCATCGAGCCGGCCCGGGTGCGGCGCGGCGCCGGCCATGAACTCCGGATGCCACTGCATGCCGAAAACGTAGCTTGGCCCCTGCCAGCGCACGGCCTCCACCACGCCATCAGGCACGCCGCGCGCTTCCACCACCAGGCCTTTGCCCAGGTCCTTGACCGCCTGGTGGTGGATGGAGTTGACCTCGCCGTGCGTGGCGCCGCCGTAGAGCTGCGACAGCCGCGAGCCGGGAATGATCTCGATGTCGTGGAACTGCTGGTCGTAGCGCATGAGGTCACGGTGCCCGAGCGCCTCGGGCAGCTGGGTGGGAATGTCCTGGTAGAGCGTACCGCCCAGCGCCACGTTGATGAGCTGGCAACCGCGGCAAATGCCGATCACGGGCTTGCCCGCGGCGACGAAGGCGCGGAAGAGCCCGATCTCGTAGCGGTCGCGGATGCGGTCGCCGCCCCAGTCCTCGTGCATCGGGTGCTCGCCGTAGCTTTGCGGCGACACGTCGTTGCCGCCCTGCAACACCAGGCCGTCGAGCTGCTCGGCGTAGTCGGCGATGTTGACCTCGCGCCGTTGCAGCAGGCCCTCGCGCTCGATGGCCGGGATCATCAGCGCCAGCACGTGCGGCTTGAGGATCCAGTGCGCGACCGACTGCTCCAGGTAGTGCAGCGTGCGCGTGAACACGCCCCCGGTGTCGGCGACCGGGGCCTGCGGGTAGTAAATCCGGGCGGAAATGCCAATGAGCAGGGGTGCCATGCCCAATGCGGAGCGAATGCGGTGCCTGGAGTCAGTGCCTTGACGGTACTCCAGGTGCTCCCCCGTGACATGGGGGGCGGCTCCTAAAATGCCCCATGGGTTCCCCGTCAATCACCGCTGAAGAGGCCGCCGCCGGCGTGCCTCCCGTGCCGAGCGCGCTGCTGCGCCATCTCAATCCCGAACAGCTCGCCGCCGTGACGCTGCCGTCGCAGCCGGCGCTGATCCTGGCCGGCGCCGGCTCGGGCAAGACCCGCGTGCTGACCACGCGCATCGCCTGGCTGCTGCAGACCGGCCAGGTCTCGCCCGGCGGGCTGCTGGCCGTGACCTTCACCAACAAGGCGGCCAAGGAAATGATGGCGCGCCTGTCGGCGCTGCTGCCGCTGAGCGTGCGCGGCATGTGGATCGGCACCTTCCACGGCCTGTGCAACCGGCTGCTGCGCGCGCACTGGAAGCAGGCCGGGCTGCCCTCGGGGTTCCAGATCCTGGACGCCTCCGACACCGTCTCCGCCATCAAGCGCGTCATCAAGACGATGAAGCTTGACGAAGAACGCTTCGTGCCCAAGCAGGTGAGCTGGTTCATCGCCAGCTGCAAGGAGGAGGGCAAGCGACCGCGCGACGTCGAGGCGCTGGACCCGCACACGCGCCAGCTCGTGGCCATCTACGCCGCCTACGAGGACCAGTGCCAGCGCGAGGGCGTGGTGGACTTCGCCGAGCTGATGCTGCGCAGCTACGAGCTGCTGCGCGACCACGAGCCGCTGGCCGCGCACTACCGCCAGCGCTTCCGCCACTTGCTGGTGGACGAGTTCCAGGACACCAACCGGCTGCAGTACGCGTGGCTGAAGATGCTCGCTCCCCCGGGCAGCGGGCAGAGCGTGTTCGCCGTGGGCGACGACGACCAGTCGATCTACGGCTTTCGCGGCGCGCGCGTGGGGAACATGGCGGATTTCGAGCGCGAGTACCGCGTGCAGAAGATCATCAAGCTGGAGCACAACTACCGCAGCTACGGCAACATCCTCGACGCCGCCAACGGCCTTATCGCGCGCAACAGCCGCCGCCTGGGCAAGAACCTGCGCACCGAGGCCGGCCCGGGCGAGCCCGTGCGCGTGCACGAGAGCGTGAGCGACCACGCCGAGGCGCAGTGGCTCGTGGAGGAGGCGCAGCTGCTGCACCGGGGCGGGCTGCCGCGCAGCGAGATCGCGGTGCTCTACCGCTCCAACGCGCAGAGCCGGGTGCTGGAGAGCGCGCTGTTCAACGCCGGCATCCCGTACCGCGTCTATGGCGGATTGCGCTTCTTCGAGCGCGCGGAGGTGAAGCACGCGCTGGCCTACCTGAGGCTGATCGAGAACCCGCACGACGACACCAGCTTCCTGCGCGTCGTGAACTTCCCGGCCCGGGGCATCGGCGCGCGCAGCATCGAGCAGCTCACCGACGCCGCGCGTGCCAGCGGGCGCAGCCTGCACCAGAGCGTGGGCGCGGTCGCGGGCCGTGCCGGGGCGAACCTGGCGGCCTTCAACAACCTCATCCTGCGCCTGCGCGAGGACACCAGGGGCCTGACGCTGCGCGAGATCATCGGCCGCATGCTGCAGGCCAGCGGGCTGCTGGACTTCTACCGCATCGACAAGGACGGCCAGGACCGCATCGAGAACCTGGAGGAACTGGTCAACGCCGCCGAGGCCTTCGTGACGCAGGAGGGTTTTGGCAAGGAGGCGGTGGCGCTGCCCGTGGACGAGTTGCGCCCCGAGGGCGCCGAAGCCATCGGCGCCGATCTGCTGCCCGATGCCGAGACGGGCGAGATCGTCAGCCCGCTGTCGGCCTTTCTCACGCACGCCTCGCTGGAGGCGGGCGACAACCAGGCGCAGGCGGGCTCGGACGCGATCCAGCTCATGACCGTGCACTCGGCCAAGGGCCTGGAGTTCGACGCCGTGTTCATCACCGGGCTAGAGGAGGGGCTGTTCCCGCATGAGAACTCGCTCTCCGACGCCGACGGGCTGGAGGAGGAGCGGCGGCTGATGTACGTGGCCATCACGCGCGCCAGGAAGCGCCTGTACCTGAGCTTCAGCCAGACGCGGCTGCTGCACGGGCAGACCCGCTACAACGTCAAGAGCCGCTTCTTCGACGAGTTGCCCGACGGGGCGCTGAAGTGGATCACGCCGCGCACGGGCCTGCAGGGCGGCATGGCCTTCACGCCGCGGCAGGCGTGGCAGCAGGCGGCCTCCTCACCCTTCCAGGCGCGGCGCGAGCCGGCGCCGCCGCCGCTGGTGCCCAAGGCGCCGCCCTCGCACGGGCTGACGGTGGGCAAGGCGGTGTTCCACACCCGCTTCGGCGAAGGCGTGGTGGTGACGCTGGAAGGCTCCGGCGAGGACGCCCGCGCCGAGGTGAACTTCGGCCGCCACGGGCGCAAGTGGCTGGCTTTGTCGGTGGCCAAGCTCACGCCGATCGACTGACCGGCCGGCCGGCGCGGGTCCTGGCGTCAGCGCTTCTCTTCCTCGTCGTCCCCGGCCACCGCATCCACCGACTTCTCGATCACCTTGCCGGTCACGGAGACGCCGGTGCTCACCACCGCGCCGGTGACGGAGATGGCCGCGCCGGCGACGGCGCCGGCCACCGAGACCACGGCACAGCCGGACAGCAGCAGGGGGACGGCCAGCAAGGCGAGGAGCGGAAAACGGAGTTTTTTCATGGGGCGCGATTGTCAGCCCCTGTCCCGAGGCACCCGGCGTGCGGGCGTCATGGATGCGTCACGGGTGTGACATGCGCCCGTCATCGGGCGCCGTCAGCGTGTGGGCCTGGCTGCGCGGCGCGCGACGGCTCAGGCCGCGCCGTTCGTGGGCGCCTGGTCCTTGGGTGCGCCGCCGTCGCCGGCGGGCTCCGCGCTCCAGCCAAAGCTGTCGCTGAAGGTGGCGTAGAGCGAGGCGTAGAAGGCGCAGCTGAACATCAGCCCGCCGGGCAGCGCCGCCACGCTGGTGAGCTCGCGCGCGCCCAGCAGCGCGAACACGGTGCTCGCCAACAGCGCGAAGCCCACCGCCAGCGCCACCCAGGTCAACCCGTAGACCAGCAGCGCGCCGCGGTTGCGCCAGCAGGCGACCCAGCTGGAGAACAGCGACTGCGCCGCGCTCTGCTGCGCCCACCACACCAGTGCCGGCGCGTGCCAGAAGGGCAGTGCCAGCAGCGTGGTCAAGCCCAGGCGCAGCACCAGCCCGAACTGCAGCCGCGCATCGCGCATCAGCGCCGCGGGCTCGCCGCCCTCGGTCACCATCTCGATGTGCAGTTGCTCGAAGCGGCCGCCGTCCACCCAGTCGCTCAGCCCGGCGATCAGCGCCGTGGCCACGCCGTAGACGAAGCACAGCTTGAGCAGCTCGCGCTGGCGCGCCTTGGGCCGCGCGCGCAGCAGCTCCGCGTACAGCCCCGGGTGCACTGCCTTGCCGCCCAGCAGCACGCCGCGCGTGGCCACCATGAAGGCCAGTGACAGCAGCGGCAACGCCATCATCACCAGCACCTGTCCCACCCAGGGCAGCGACATCACGAACAGCGCCACGAACAGGAAGGACAGGAACAGCAGCGTGTAGCCCATGGGGCGGCGCAGGAACAGCTGGAAGCCCCGCTGCACCCAGGCCGCGCCCTGACGTGGCGGCAGGCTCTGCAGCTGCAGCGGGGGCGTGGTGGCCAGCGGGGGGATGGTCATGCCTCGCGTTCTCCCTGGGGGTGCCACGGCACGGCGATGCGTGCACGCAGCACGCGCTCGAAGTGCGTGGGGTCGTGCGGCTTGAGCATGCTGGCGTCGCGCGGCAAGTGCAGGTCCCACAGCCGCGAAACCCAGAAGCGCAGCGCGCTCGCGCGCAGCAGCGCGGGCAGCAGCCGGCGCTCGTTGCCGGTGAGCGGGCGCACGCGCTCGTAGGCGGCGACGAACACCGCCGCGCGCTCGTCCACGCCACGGCCGCTGTCGAGGTCGATGCACCAGTCGTTGAGGCACACCGCGATGTCGAACAAGAACGTGTCGACCCCGGCGAAGTAGAAATCGAAGAAGCCGCTGAGCCGCTCGCGGCCGGGCAGCCCCTCGAACATCACGTTGTCCCGGAACAGGTCCGCGTGCACCGGGCCGCGCGGCAGGTCCTTGAAGGCCGCGGACTCGGCCAGCGTGGTCTGGAAGGCCAGTTCTTCCTCGATCAGCGTGCGCTGCTCGGCCGTGAGGAAGGGCAGCACCACCGGCACCGTCTCGCGCCACCAGGGCAGGCCGCGCAGGTTGGGCTGCGCGAGCGGGAAGTCCTTCCCGGCCAGGTGCATGCGCGCCAGCATCTCGCCGACCTGCTCGCAGTGGTGCAGGTCCGGGGCGAGTTGGTGGCCGCCGGGGAGCTTGTTGACCAGCGCGGCGGGCTTGCCCTTGAGTTGATGAAGGATCTGGTCGTTGTCGTCCGAGCGCGGCTCGGGCACCGGGATGCCGCGCTGCGCCAGGTGGCGCATCAGGTGCAGGTAGAAGGGCAGCTGCTCGAAGGTGAGGCGCTCGAACAGCGTGAGCACCCATTCGCCCTGCGTGGTGGAGACGAAGTAGTTGGTGTTCTCGATGCCCGCGCCGATGCCGCGCAGGGCCGTGACCTGGCCCACGTCGAGGGTGGCGACGAAGGCCGCGGCCTCGTCGAAGGTCACTTCAGTGAAGACGGCCATCGCTCAGAAATTGAAGACGTTCCACACGCGCTGCCCGACGGCACCGCGGCTGCTGCTCGGTCCGGCGCTGGTGTCGCGCCCGCCGCCCTCCGGGATCACCTCGTAGGCCGCGCCCTTGCGCGGCTGCACGTGGATGCGCTGCGTCTGTCCGCGCACGCGCAGCTCCTCGATGCGCGCGCCCTCGTCCTCGGTCACCAGGTGCTGGACATTCGGTTCGGGAGGGAGCTGGCGCGGGGCGTCGGTCTGTGCGGCCAGCGGCAGCGCTGCGCTCAGCACGGCCAGCGCCGCCGCGGGGCGGAGGAGGGCATTCATGGCGCCATTGTAGGAGCCGGCCCACAGCCGCTTCGGTCAGCGCGAGGGCGTGCAGCCCTGATTGACAATCCAGCAGATGAGCGAGAACAAGACCCTCCTGCTGGTGGATGGCTCCAGCTATCTCTACCGCGCCTACCACGCACTGCCCGACCTGCGCGGCCCCGGCGGCGTGCCCACCGGCGCGCTGCACGGCATGGTGGCGATGATGCAGCGCCTGCGCGAGCAGATTCCCGCGGCGCACGCGGCCTGCGTCTTCGACGCCTCCGGGCCCACCTTCCGCGATGACTGGTACCCGGACTACAAGGCGCAGCGCGCGCCCATGCCCGAGGCGCTGGCCGAGCAGATCGAGCCCATCCACGAGGTGGTGAGGCTGCTGGGCTGGCCGGTGCTGCAGGTCGAGGGCGTGGAGGCCGACGACGTGATCGGCACCCTGGCGCGCGTGGCCGCCGCCGCCGGCCACGAGGTGGTCGTCTCCACCGGCGACAAGGATTTGGCTCAGCTGGTCACGCCGCAGGTCACGCTCATCAACACCATGAGCAACGAGCGGCTGGACGAGGCCGGCGTGCTGGCGAAGTTCGGCGTGCCGCCCAACCTCATCGTGGACTACCTCACCCTCGTGGGCGACACGGTGGACAACATCCCCGGCGTGGAGAAGGTGGGCCCGAAGACGGCCGTCAAGTGGCTCACGGAGCACGGCTCGCTCGATGGCGTGATCGCGGCGGCGCCGAAGATCAAGGGCGTGGCTGGCGAGAACCTGCGCAAGGCGCTGGACTGGCTGCCCACGGGCCGCCGCCTGGTCACCGTGCACTGCGACTGCGACCTCGCCAAGCACGTGCCGGGCTGGCCGTCGCTGGACGCGCTGGTGCAGCGCCCGGTGCAGCGCGATGACCTGCTGGCCTTCTACAACCGCTACGGCTTCAAGACGCTCAAGCGCGAGTTGGAGGAGCAGATCGCGATGGAGGGCCGCGCCGACGCCGAGGGCGACCTGGTCACGCTCATGGAGACGGCCAGCACGCCCGTGGAGAAGCGCTACGAGACGGTGCTGACCATGGAGGCGCTGGAGCGCTGGATCGCCAGGATCGACGCCGCGCCGCTGACCGCGCTGGACACCGAGACCGATTCGCTGGACGCGCTGCGGGCCAACATCGTGGGCCTGTCGCTGTCGGTGGAGCCGGGCGAGGCCTGCTACGTGCCGCTGCGCCACGACTACGCCGGCGCGCCGGATCAACTGCCGCTGGACGTGGTGCTGGAGAAGCTGCGTCCGTGGCTGGAGAACCCGAAGAAGCCCAAGCTGGGCCAGCACGCCAAGTACGACCTGCACGTGTTCGAGAACGTCGGCATCCGCGTGCGCGGCTACGTGCACGACACGCTGCTGGAGAGCTACGTGCTGGAGGCCCATAAACCGCATTCGCTGGAGAGCCTGGCCGACCGCCACCTCAACCGCCGTGGTCTGAGCTACGAGGATTTGTGTGGCAAGGGTGCGAACAAGATCCCGTTCGCACAGGTGGACGTGGAGCGCGCGTCGGAATACGCCTGCGAGGACGCCGAGATGTGCCTGCAGGTGCATCGCGCGCTGTGGCCGCGCGTCGAGGCGGAGCCCGGGCTGCTGTACATCTACCGCGACATCGAGCTGCCGGTGTCGGCGCTGCTGGCGCGCATGGAGCGCACGGGGGTGCTGATCGACGCGCAGGTGCTGGCGCAACAGAGCCACGCCATCGGCCAGCGGCTGCTGGCGCTGGAGCAGGAGGTGCACGCGCTGGCCGGACAGCCCTTCAACCTGGGCAGCCCCAAGCAGCTCGGCGAGATCCTGTTCAACAAGCTGGGCCTGCAGCCGGTGAAGAAGACCGCCAGCGGCGCGCCCTCCACCGACGAGGAGGTGCTGGAGAAGCTGGCGCTGGACCATCCGCTGCCGGCGCGCCTGCTGGAGCACCGCGGGCTGGCCAAGCTCAAGAGCACCTATACGGACAAGCTGCCACAGATGGTCAACCCGGCCACCGGCCGCGTGCACACCACCTACGCGCAGGCGGTGGCGGTGACGGGGCGGCTTTCCAGCAACGAGCCCAACCTGCAGAACATCCCCATCCGCACGCCCGAAGGCCGGCGCGTGCGCGAGGCCTTCATCGCGCCCGAAGGTTGCGTGATCGCCAGCGCCGACTACTCGCAGATCGAGCTGCGCATCATGGCCCACATCAGCGGCGACGAAGGTTTACTCAGCGCCTTCACCGAGGGTGCCGATGTGCACCGTGCCACCGCCGCGGAGGTGTTCGGCGTGCCGGCGGCGGAGGTCAACGCCGAGCAGCGCCGCTATGCCAAGACCATCAACTTCGGGCTCATCTACGGCATGAGCGAATACGGGCTGGCGCGGCGGCTGGGCATCGAAACCAAGGCGGCGCGCATCTACATCGAGCGCTACTTCGCGCGCTATCCGGGCGTGAAGCGCTACATGGACGAGACCCGCGCCCAGGCCGCCGAGCAGGGCTACGTGGAGACGGTGTTCGGGCGGCGCCTCTACCTGCCCGAGATCCGTGGCGGCAGCGGCCCGCGTCGCGCCGAGGCCGAGCGCCAGGCCGTCAACGCGCCGATGCAGGGCACGGCGGCGGACCTGATCAAGCTCGCCATGCTGGCGGTGCAGCGCGCGCTGGACGAGCAAGGCAAGCTCACGCGCATCGTGCTGCAGGTGCATGACGAACTGGTGTTCGAGGTGCCCGAGGCCGAGCTGGCGTGGGTGAAGGCCGAGGTGCCGAAACTCATGGCCGGCGTGGCGCAACTGAAGGTGCCGCTGCTGGCCGAGGTGGGTGTGGGACGCAACTGGGACGAGGCGCATTGACACGGCACTGACGCCGGGCTGACGCGCCGCGGGGCGTTGCTAAGATGCGCGCCCCCGACCCGCCGTGCCCGCCGTGGCACGGTCCGTCCCTACTGCAGACCGCGCCCTGGCGCGGTCGCTCCTTTTCCCATGACTCTTGCGTACATCGTCGCTGCCACGCTGCTGGGCGGCCTGCTCTCGGTGCTGATCGCCGCGCAGCTCACGGTCAGCGTGCTGGGCCGGCTGGTCAAGAGCTTGGTGAGCTTGTCGGCCGGCGTGCTGCTGGGCACGGCGCTGATCAACGTGCTGCCCGAGGCCTTCGAGGAGGGGCCGGATCCGCACGGCCTGTTCCTGACGCTGCTCGCGGGCCTGCTGTTCTTCTTCCTGCTGGAGAAGGCGGAGCTCTACCGCCACGGCCATCACCACGAGGGCGACGACCCGCACCACCATCACCACCACGGCTTCGATGCCGAGCAGGCGGGCAAGGGCGGCTGGAGCGTGCTGCTGGGCGACAGCATCCACAACTTCTGCGACGGCGTCATCATCGCGGCGGCCTTCCTGTCGGACACGCAGCTGGGCATCGTGACGGCGCTGGCGGTGATCCTGCACGAGATCCCGCAGGAGGTCGGCGACTACATCGTGCTGCTCAACGCCGGCCTCTCGCGCCGGCGCGCGCTCTTCTACAACGCGATGTCGGGCCTGGCCTCGGTGGTGGGCGGCGTGGTGGGCTACCTGGTGGTGGAGCCTTGGAAGGAGTGGTTCCCGTACCTGCTGGTCATCGCCTCCAGCAGCTTCATCTACGTCGCGGTGGCGGACCTGCTGCCGCAGCTGCAGCGCCGCCTGAGCCTGCGCGACACGCTGGCGCAGCTGGGCTGGCTGGCCGCCGGATTGGGCGTGGTGCTGGTGGCCACGCGCACGCTGCACCACTGACCCAGAAAAACGCCGGGACGCGTCGTTCGCGGTCCCGGTGAAGGCCTCCAGCCGAGCGCGCAGGGCCTGGGCGCTCGGTGTCTCCCCTGTGGTCGGTCAGCGCACCACCAGCACCGGGATGGTGGCGTGGGTGAGCACCTTCTGCGTCTCGCTGCCCAGCAGCAGCGCGGCCACGCCGCGGCGGCCGTGCGAGGCCATGACGATGAGGTCGCACCCTTCGTTCTTCGCGTGCTCGCAGATGGCTTCCCAGGGGTGCAGCGCCTCGACGGTGATGGCCTTGCAACTCACGCCGGCCTGCTGGGCCGCGGCCAGCACGCTCTTGACGCGCTGGTCGGCGATGCGCTCCTGCGCATCGAAGAACTCCTGCGGCGGCGTGGGCTGCATCTCGGAGATGGCGCCGTAGGGGAAGGGCTCCTTGGCGCTGAGGGTCAGCACCTCGGCGCCGCACAGCTTGGCCAGATCGATGGCCTGGCGCACGGCCTTGGCAGTGATCTCGGAGCCGTCAGTGGGCACGAGGATGCGCTTGTACATATGTGATCTCCTTCAAGAGGCCCGTGCGGGCGATGGGACCAGTGTCGCGCCGCCACCTGCCGGTGTCTTGATGCCCATCAAGACCGTGCGACGGGCCGCGCCGGGTCGCTGCACCACTCGCTCCACGATCCGGAATACAGCGGCGTCACACCCAGTCCGGCGTGCTCGAAGGCCAGCACGTTATGGCAGGCGGTCACGCCCGATCCGCATTGCTGCACCAGCCGCGCGGCCTCGCCGCCGGCCAGCAGCGGCGCGAGCTCCGCGCGCAGCGCCTCGGCCGTCTTGAAGCGGCCATCGGGCTGCAGGTTGAGCTTGAAGAAGCGGTTCAGCGCGCCGGGGATGTGGCCGGCCACGGCGTCCAGCGGCTCCACGTCGCCGCGCCAGCGCTCGGGGGCGCGGGCATCGAGCACGCGCAGCCGGCCCAGTTGCGCCAGCAGCTCGCCCGCCTGCAGCGTGGGCATGGTGGCGGTGCCGGCGGGATAGGCGGGGGCGGCGGCGTCGCGCGCGGGCACGGCGGTGTCGAGGGCGCCGCCGGCCTCGACCCAGGCCTGGCGCCCGCCGTCGAGCACCGCCACCGCATCGTGGCCCAGCCAGCGCAGCAGCCACCAGGCGCGCGCGGCAAACATGCCGCCCTGCGCGTCGTAGGCCACAGCCTGCATGTCGGGGTGCAGCCCCAGGCGGCCCAGCAGCGCCGCCAGCGCCTCGCGCGCGGGCAGCGGATGGCGGCCGGGGAAGCGTCCTTGGGCGTCGCGCACGGCCGGGGCGCTGAGTTCGCGCTCCAGGTGCACGTAGTGCGCGCCGGGCAGGTGGCCTTCGGCGTAGGCGCGCTCGCCGGCGCCGGGGTCGGCCAGGTCGAAGCCGCAGTCCAGCAGCAGCAGGGGCTGGTTGGAGCGCTGAAGGGCTTGCAGCTCGGCGGCGGTGATCAGGGTGCGGTGGGCCATGGGCGAGGGTCTCCTTGTCGACGAGCGGCATTGTGTGTGGCGGCGCGGCCTGCGCCGTTGCGGGGGCTCAGCGGCTCTGCGCTGTCGCGGCGGGAGCGGCCGGTGCGTCTTGCGCGGGTCGGCTGCGCAGCCAGGTGGCGGCCAGGCCGGCGGCGATGATGAGCGCGATGCCCGCCAGCGCACCGGGCGTGAGCGGGTCGCCGAACACCAGCACGCCCAGCACGCAGGAGAAGACGATGCCGCTGTACTGCAGGCTGGCGTTGCTGAGCGTGCGGCCTATGGCGTAGGCGCGCGTCATCATCATCTGCGCCACGGTGGCCAGCAGCCCGATGGCAGCCAGCAGCAGCAGGCCGCGCGCGCTGTGCGCGTGGACGCTGGTGAACGCCATGGCCAGCGCGCCGGCGGCCATGCCGCCCAGCGAGAAGTAGAAGACGATGCGGTACTCGGGCTCGCCCGCGCGCCCCAGCGCCTGCACCTGCAGGTAGGCTGAGGCGGCGAGCATGCCCGACACCAGTCCGGCCACGCCGAAGCCGAGCTGCTCGCGCGACAGGGTCGGCTTGAGCACCAGCACCACGCCGGCAAAGCCCGCCAGCACCGCCGCCACCAGCCGCGCGTCCACGTGCCGGCCGCGACCCAGCAGCAGCGCGCTCCCCACCAGGAGGGCCGCCATCCACACCGAGGACATGTAGTTCAGCGTCATGGCGGTGGCTAGCGGTAGCCCGGCCAGGGCGTGGAACCACAGGCCCAGCGCGCACACGCCGGTGAGGCTGCGCTTGCCGTGCTGCGCGATCAGCCGCGTGCGCAGCGTGCCGCCGCGCAGCAGCGTCATCCCGGCAATGAAGATCGCGCCGACGAGGCCGCGGTAGAACACGATCTCCGCCGTGGCGTAGTGCGCCGAGGCGAGCTTGATGCACAGCCCCATGACGGCGAAGAGAAGTGAGGCGCAAAGGATCAACAACGGGGCGGCCATCCCGCGATTGTCGATGCCTCAAAAACAACGGCCGCCGAAGCGGCGGCCGTGGGCAAGAGGAGGGCGCTTGGAACCGGGCGGATCAGGCCGCCTCGCGCAGCGGCATTTCGTCGGGTTGGGGCCGGGACTGCAGGCGCTGCAACTGGGCGCGCGCGTGCGGCAGCAGGCGCTCGCGGCGGTCCACGTAGGCATCGAGCAGCGCCTCTGCGTCGCGCGGGGGGTCCATGCGGCGCAGCAGCATTTCTTCCCAGCGCATGCCAGCCAGCAGGCGGCGTCGGCCCTCGGCGAAGAAGCTCCACCACGCGGGGCTGTTGGGCTCCAGGCGCAGGCCCTGGAAGAGGGCATGGCGGCAAGCGCGTCGTCGAGCCTGCAGCGCCTGCGCCGCATGCTGGGGCGCGCCGGCCAGCGGGAGCACTTCCGCCAGCGCCGCGTCGCGCGCGGCGACAAAGGCCAGCAGCTCCCGCAGCGCGGCGCAGCGCAACTGCGGACGCTCGCGCTTGAGGCCTTCAATCTTGTCGAGGTAGATGCGGATCGTCTGGTGATCGTCGCGAACGGTGTTGCTCAGCGCCTGCATGGGTTGGATACCTCCCAAAGGGGGATTTTCAGCGTGAGCAAACGGTATGCCAGACCTTCGGATGCCGGGGGCATTCCGGGCCGCCTCCAACCGCGAACGGAGGGAGGCGGCAGGCTGCCGCCGCGTGCGCACTCGGCAGCGGCGGGGCTCACCGGGCGGTGAGCGCCTCGCCCATGACGCGGCGGTACCACTCGTGGAAGTGCTGCATGCCGTCTTCCATCGGACTCTGGTAGGGGCCGACCTCGTCCTCGCCGCGCTTGAGCAGCGCCAGCCGGCCGGCGTCCATGCGCTCGCCGATCTCGTCGTCCTCGATGCAAGTCTCCATGTAGGCGGCCTGCTGTGCCTCGACGAACTCGCGCTCGAAGGCGGCGATTTCCTCGGGGTAGTAGAACTCGACGAGGTTGATGGTCTTGGTGGTGCTGACCGGGAACAGCGTGGAGATCACCAGCACGTTCGGGTACCACTCGACCATGATGTTCGGGTAGTAGGTCAGCCAGATCGCGCCCTGCGTCGGCCGATTGCCCTGGCCGTACTTGAGCACGGCCTCGTGCCACTTCTTGTACACGTCCGAGCCCGGCTTGAAGGCGCCGTTGACGCCCACGGTCTGCACCGAGTACTCCTTGGCGAACTCCCAGCGCAGGTCGTCACAGGTGACGAAACCGCTGAGGCCCGGGTGGAACGGGCCGACGTGGTAATCCTCCAGATAGACCTCGATGAAGGTCTTCCAGTTGTAGTTGCACTCGTGCACCTGGACCTTGTCGAGCACGTAGCCTTCGAAGTCCAGCGCCGCGCGCGGGCCCATGCCGGCGAGGTCGGCCGCGATGTCCCGGCCGTTGTCCTCGAACACCAGGCCATTCCAGGTCTTGACCTTGTAGTTGTTGAGGTTCAGGCAGGGGTCGTGCGAGAAGTGCGGCGCGCCCAACAGCTGTCCGTGCAGGTCGTAAGTCCAGCGGTGCAGCGGGCACACCACACTTTGCTTGGTGTTGCCACGGCCACGCAGCATCACGGCTTGGCGGTGGCGGCAGACGTTGGAGATCAGCTCCAGCCCCTTGGGGGTACGGACCAGGGCCCGGCCTTCGCCTTCCTGCGGCAGCGCGTAGTAGTCGCCCACCTCCGGCACCGCCAGCTCGTGCCCGAGGTAGCGCGGGCCAGGCTGGAAGATCAATCGCTGTTCATTTCGGAACAACGCCTCGTCGAAGTAGGTGGAAACGGACAGTTGCGAGCGGCTGCGCTCAAGAGCTTCAAGGCTGATGCTCAGGTCGGACATGATCCCCAGGATCTCCAAAAACCAATGTCAACCCGCCCACCTCATGACTTGCAGGTGGGATGGAAATATGCCTTCCAAACGGAAGGCAAGAGGCGGATTGTAGCTGGGCCCCCCTCGGGGGCCTTGACATGAGCAAAGCCCTTGAAAACAGCCGGTGGTCCCTAGCGTGACGTAACACCTTGACGCAATGGGCTTGTTGCGCTCTCGCCACGGGCCTGGGCGGCCGTGTGGAAAGGGCGAGAAAGGCGGGCTGACTACAATCACGCCTCGCTTTTTTCGCACCACGAAATGCCGCGCCCGCCAGCTTCTGACAAACAACCCCCGGTCCCCGCCAGCTACGAAGACGCGCTGGCTGAGCTGGAGCGCCTGGTGCAGGCGATGGAAGACGGCCAGCTTCCGCTGGACCGGCTCCTCGACAGCTACAAGCGCGGCGCCGAACTGCTGGCCTTGTGCCGCGGCCGGCTGCAGGCGGTGGAGGAGCAAGTGAAGCTGCTGGAGGACGGGCAGCTCAAGCCCTGGACGGGCACATGAACACATCAAATCTGGATAACTGGGTGCACGCCGTGCTCGACGAGGTCGAGTCGGCGCTGCAGCGCTGGGTGCCGGCGGATGCGCCGGCGGGGCTGGGACAAGCCATGCGCTACGGCGTGCTCGATGGCGGTAAGCGGCTGCGCCCGCTGCTGGTGCTGGCAGCCTGCGAGGCCGTGGACGGCCAACGCGAGGCGGCGCTGCGCGCGGCGGTGGCGGTGGAACTGATCCACGCCTACTCGCTGGTGCACGACGATCTGCCCTGCATGGACAACGACGTGCTGCGCCGGGGCAAGCCCACGGTGCACGTGCGCTACGGCGAGGCGCAGGCGATGCTCGCCGGCGACGCGATGCAGGCCCTGGCTTTCGAGGTGCTTACGCCCGAAGACGCTGCGATCGACCCGCCGCTGCAGGCCCGGCTGTGCGCCCTGCTGGCGCGTGCGGCCGGGCACGCGGGCATGGCTGGCGGCCAGGCCATCGACCTCGCCAGCGTGGGGCGCGCGCTCGACGAAGAGGCACTGCGTGACATGCACCGGCGCAAGACCGGCGCGCTGCTGCAGGCCAGCGTGGTCATGGGCGCGGCCTGCGGCCACCCGTCGGCCGAGGCGCTGGCGGCGCTGTCGGAGTACGGCGCGGCGCTGGGCCTGGCCTTCCAGGTCGTGGACGACATCCTGGACGTGACGCAAGAGTCCCATACGCTGGGCAAGACCGCCGGCAAGGACGAGCACGCCAACAAGCCGACCTATGTCTCGGTGCTGGGCCTGGACGCGGCGCGGCGCCACGCTTGCGAGCTGCGTGACCAGGCCCGTGCGGCGCTGGCACGCTCCGGGCTGGCTTCCGCCCGCTTGGCCGCCCTGGCCGACAAGGTCGTGGACCGCGACAGTTGACGAGAGGACCGGCGCTGCGCGCCGCACCACTGCACCGATGAACGCCCATCCCCTGCTCGAAACGATCAACGCCCCGGCCGAGTTGCGCCGCCTCTCGCGCGCGGAGCTCAAGCTGCTGGCGCACGAGCTGCGCGACTTCGTGCTGCAGAGCGTGAGCCGCACTGGCGGCCACCTCTCCAGCAACCTCGGCACGGTGGAGCTCACCATCGCGCTGCACGCGGTCTTCGACACGCCCTACGACCGCCTGGTGTGGGACGTGGGCCACCAGACCTACCCGCACAAGATCCTCACCGGCCGGCGCGAGCGCATGGACACGCTGCGCCAGCTCGGCGGGATCAGCGGCTTCCCGCGCCGCGACGAGAGCGAGTACGACACCTTCGGCACCGCGCACAGCTCCACCTCCATCTCCGCGGCGCTGGGCATGGCGCTGGCCTCGCAGCTCAAGGGCGAGAACCGGCGCGCGGTGGCCATCATCGGCGACGGCGCCATGACCGCCGGCATGGCCTTCGAAGCGCTGAACAACGCCGGCGTGCCGCACGCGGGCATCCCGGCCAACATGCTGGTGGTGCTCAACGACAACGACATGTCGATCAGCCCGCCGGTGGGTGCGCTCAACAAGTACCTGGCACGGCTGATGAGCGGCAAGTTCTACGCTGCCGCGCGCGAAGGCGCCAAGAGCGTGCTCAGGAACGCGCCGCCGCTGCTGGAGCTCGCGCGCCGGCTGGAGGAGCATGCCAAGGGGATGGTGATCCCGGGCACGATCTTCGAGGAGTTCGGCTTCAACTACGTCGGCCCCATCGACGGCCACGACCTCGACGCGCTGATTCCCACGCTGGAGAACCTGCGCGACAAGAAGGGCCCGCAGTTCCTGCACGTGGTGACGAAGAAGGGCTACGGCTACAAGCTGGCCGAAGCCGACCCGATTGCCTACCACGGCCCCGGCAAGTTCGACCCGGCATTGGGCCTGGTGAAGCCGGCGACGCCGCCCAAGCCGACCTTCACCCAGGTCTTCGGCCAGTGGCTGTGCGACATGGCCGCGGCCGATCCGAAGCTGGTGGGCGTCACGCCGGCGATGCGCGAGGGCTCGGGCATGGTGGAGTTCCACCAGCGCTTCCCGCAGCGCTACTTCGACGTGGGCATCGCCGAGCAGCACGCCGTGACCTTCGCCGCCGGCCTGGCCTGCGAGGGCCTCAAGCCCGTGGTGGCGATCTACTCCACCTTCCTGCAGCGCGCCTACGACCAGCTCATCCACGACGTGGCGCTGCAGAACCTGCCGGTGGTGTTCGCGCTGGACCGCGCCGGCCTGGTGGGCGCCGACGGCGCCACGCACGCCGGCGCCTACGACATCGCCTACCTGCGCTGCATTCCCAACGTCAGCCTGCTGGCGCCGGCTGACGAGGACGAGTGCCGCACCGCGCTGACCACCGCCTACCGCCAGCAGCACCCGGTGGCCGTGCGCTACCCGCGCGGCGCCGGCGTGGGCAAGGCCGTGCAGCCGGGCTTCGCCGAGTGGGCCTGGGGCAAGGGCGAGGTGCGCCGCCGCGGGCAGCGCGTCGCGATCCTGGCTTTCGGCACGCTGCTGTACCCGGCGCTCGAAGCCGCCGAGAAGCTCGATGCCACTGTGGCGAACATGCGTTTCGTCAAGCCGCTGGACACCGACCTGGTGGCGGAGCTGGCGCGCACGCACGAGGCCATCGTTACCGTGGAGGAGGGCTGCCTGCCGGGCGGCGCCGGCGCGGCGGTGATGGAGGCGCTGCACGCCGCTGGGCTGGACACGCCGGTGCTCTCGCTGGGCCTGCCCGACGAGTTCATCGAGCACGGCGACCCGGCCAAGCTGCTGTCGATGGTGGGCCTGGACGCTGCGGGCATTGAGCAGGCGGTGCTCAAGCGCTTCGGCCAGAAGCCGGTGCTGGTGTCGTCGGTGCGCCCGGCCGTCAACTCATGACCCATCCTTCCGACGCGCTGCACATCCCCGACACCCAGAGCGAGCGCGACGAGCGGCGCCTGGCGATCCAGCGCGTGGGCGTCAAGGATGTGCGCTACCCGCTGCTGCTGCGCGTGGCCGGCCAGGCTCAACCCGTCACGGCGCAGTGGGACTTGGACGTGCGGCTGCCGGCCGACCAGAAGGGCACGCACATGTCGCGCTTCGTGGCCTGGCTCAACGAGCTCGACGCTGCGCAGCAGCCGCTGGACGCGCCGCTGCTGCAGGCGCAGCTCGCGGCGATGCTGGACAAGCTGCAGGCGGACGAGGGCCGCATCGAGGCGCGCTTTTCATTCTTTTTGAAGAAGCGCGCGCCGGTGTCGGGCGTGCAGAGCCTGCTGGACTACCAGGGCCGCTGGATCGCCGAAGCGCGCGGCGGCCGCACGGCGGTCTGGGCCGAGGTGGGCGTGCCGGTGAAAAGCCTGTGCCCCTGCAGCAAGGAGATTTCCGACTACGGCGCGCACAACCAGCGCTCGCTGGTGACGATCCGCGCCGAGCTGCTGCAGCCCATCGAGTGGCACGAGCTGGTGCGCTTTGCCGAGGACAGCGCCTCCAGCGAGATCTGGCCGCTGCTCAAGCGCAGCGACGAGAAGTGGATCACCGAGCGCGCCTACGAGAACCCGCGCTTCGTCGAGGACCTGGTGCGCGAGGTGGCGCTGCGCCTGAACGCCGAGCCGCGCATCGGGCGCTACAGCGTGGACGTCGAGAACTTCGAGAGCATCCACAACCACTCGGCTTACGCGCGCATCGAGCGCGAGTAGGCCGCCGCGGGCTCAGCGCGCCGTTGCCCGGCGTCGCACGCACTCCAGGTAGGCCTGCCCGTCCGGCGGCAGTCCCGTGCGCTGGGAGGCCCAGATCATCTCGCCCAGGCACTCCATCACCTCGTGCTGCGCCTCGTGCGCCGACCCCAGCTTGGCCGCCAGCAGCTCGAAGGCCTGCTTGATGCCGCGCGGCTGGTCGATGGACACCTGCTCCGAGATGGACAGGTGCATGGACAGGTGCAGGAAGGGGTTCACACGCCCGTCCTCCACCTTGTAGTCCGCCGCCAGCGCGGCCTCCACGTCGGCGAGCTCGCCGTGGTACTCGGGGTGCTCGGCCACCCAGGGCGCGGCCACGGCTTCCATTGGGGTGAGCACGCCGCCTTCGCGGTGCTTGCGCCAGACCTCGCAGAAGAAGCGGCGCACGTCATGTTGGGAAGGTTGGAACATCCCGCGATTGTCGCCGCCGGCCATTCCCCGGGCCGGGGCGCCGGCATGAGGCGCGCACCCGGGCCGATCCCGCAGCCGCCCGTGCCA
This sequence comes from uncultured Azohydromonas sp., assembly GCF_937926365.1. Lineage (GTDB taxonomy): Bacteria > Pseudomonadota > Gammaproteobacteria > Burkholderiales > Burkholderiaceae_C > Azohydromonas. The sequence continues at coordinate 28,784 of NZ_CALAOH010000048.1, forward strand.
GCCCTCCGCTGGAACGGTGCAGGGCAGGGCGTACGTGCCTGCCGGTGCGCTGCGGCTCAGCGCCGGTCGTCGTCGATGCGCCAGGCCGGCACGCGCCAGTCCAGCGCCAGCGCTACCAGGCGCAGGCTGCTGGCCACCAGCACGCCGGCGGCCAGGGCCGCCTCGTCCGAGCCGCCCAGCGCGTGGACGCCCACCACGGCCCAGCCGCCGACAAAGGCCAGCACGGCATAGGGACGGTGGTCGCTGAAGGCGGACGGGATCTGGTTGCACACGATGTCGCGCAGCACGCCGCCGAAGGTGGCCGTCATCACGCCCATGACCACGGCGATGAGCGCGGGCATCTGCGCCTGTAGCGCGATCTGCGTGCCGCTGGCGGCGAACAGGCCCAGCCCCAGCGCGTCCGGCCACAGCATGGCGCGCTCGGTGGGCCGCAGGTGCCGCGCGCGCATGAACTGCATCGCCACCAGCGTCAGCCCCAGCAGCACCCAGACCCAGCCCGCGTGCTGCACCCAGAAGAATGGCCGCCGGTCCAGCAGCACGTCGCGCAGCGTGCCGCCTCCAAAGGCCGTGAGCCCGGACACCACGCACACGCCCACCGCATCGAGCCGCTTGCGCGCGGCCTCGACCAGGCCCGAGAGCGCGAAGGCCAGCGTCGCCATGATCTCGATGGCCAACTGTGCCGTGGACAATGCGCCCCACCAGTCCGGAAGTTTTCCCATCCCCTGCCTGCCCTCCAGTGCCGCGGCGCGCATTGTCGTCGTGGCCTCGGCCTTGCCGCCGCCCCGTCCCGCACCCCCTCGCCATGCTGTTGCCGCCCGTGATCACCGACCCCTCCTTCTACGCCGTGGCGGTGCCGGCGGTGCTGCTCATGGGGCTGGCCAAGAGCGGCTTCGGTGCCGGCTTCGGCGCGCTGGCGGTGCCGCTGATGGCGCTCGCGGTGCCGGTGCCGCAGGCCGCGGCCATCATGCTGCCGCTGCTGGCCATCATGGACGCGCTGGGCCTGGCGGTGTTCCTCAAGGAGTTCGACCGCGGCCTGGTCAAGCTGCTGCTGCCCGCCGGGCTGCTGGGCACCGTGCTGGGCACGCTGCTGTTCGACCTGCTCTCGGCCAAGGTGGTGGCGGGAATGGTGGGCGTGATCACGCTGGCGTTCCTGGCCATCCGCTGGTTCTTCCCGCCGCGCGCGGACGCGCCGCCGCCGCCGCGCTGGCTGGGCTTCGTGCTCGGCCTGACCTCGGGCTTCACCAGCTTCGTGGCGCACGCGGGCGGGCCCCCGGCGGCCTTCTACCTGCTGCCGCTGCGGCTGTCGCCGATCCAGTTCACGGCCACGACGGCGGTGTTCTTCACCGCGGTGAACACCTCCAAGTGGATTCCCTACGCGTGGCTGGGCCTGATCGACCTGCGCAACCTCGCCACCTCGCTGGTGCTGATGCCGCTGGCGCCCGTGGGCGTGTGGCTGGGCGTGCATGTGGTGCGGCGCATCTCGCAGCGCGTCTTCTACGGCCTGTTCTCGCTGGGGATGCTGCTGACGGGCGTGAAGCTGGTGTGGGACGCGGTGGCGTGAGCGCCTGATTCACCCCGCCGCCGGTGGTTGCGAAGGCGCCGCGGCGGGCGAGGGCGGCGGCGCCTTCACGGTGGAACCCTCGCGTGCCGCCGCCAGTGCCTCCTCGCGCTCGGCGCGCTCGCGGGCCCACAGCGCTTCCAGCTGCTCCCGCCCCTGACGTGCCATGTCGATCATCCGCTGCTCGTCGCGGAAATAGGGCGCCATCTGCTCCATCAGCCCCACGCTGTGCGCGCGGAAACGCCGCGCCTGGTTACGCGCGTAATCCTGGTCGTAGCCCATGAGCTCCAGCACGCTGCGGGCGCTGGCCAGCGCGGCCTCGAAGGTTTCGCGCTCGACCAGCGTCACGCCCCGCGCGCGCAGGCCGTAGTAGTGCGACACGTTGCGCGCCCGCGCGACGATCTGCAGCTGCGGGAAGTGCTGCTTCACCAGGTCCACCACCGCCAGGCTCTGCGCCACGTCGTCGATGGCCACCACGATCACGCGCGCGTGCTCCGCGCCGGCGGTGCGCAGCAGGTCCAGCCGCGTGGCGTCGCCGAAGAACACGCGCCAGCCGAAGCGGCGCACCGTCTCCACCTGGTCGGCATCGTGTTCCAGCACGGTGGCGGCCAGGCCCTGCGCCGCCAGCAGCCGGCCCACCACCTGCCCGTAGCGGCCAAAGCCCGCGATGATCACCGGCGCCTGCTGCAGCTCCTCCAGCACGGGCAGCTCGCCGTGCACACGCTGGCGCGCCAGGCGCGGGCACAGCCAGCGGTCGCTGGCCTTGAGCAGCAGCGGCGTGAGCGCCATCGACAGCGCCACCGCCGCCACCAGCAGCGAAGCGGTGCTCGCATCCATCACTCCGCGCTGCGCCGCGGCCTGGAACACCACGAAGCCGAACTCGCCACCCTGTGCCAGCAGCAGCACGAACACCGGGCGCTCGGCCGGCGGCAGCTTCATCGGCACCGTCATGGCGGCCAGCAGCAGCGCCTTGAGCGACACGAACACCACCACCACCGCGACCAGCGCCAGCGGGCGCTGCATCACCACGGCGAAGTCCACGCCCATGCCCACGGCCATGAAGAACAGGCCCAGCAGCAGGCCCTTGAAGGGTTCCAGGTCGGTTTCGATCTGGCGCCGGTACTCGCTGTCGGCCAGCAGCACGCCGGCGAGGAAGGCGCCCAGCGCCATCGACAGCCCCGCGGCCTGCATCAGCGCCGCGGTGGCCACCACCAGCAGCAGCGAGGCGGCGGTGAACACCTCCGGCGTGCGGCTGCGCGCGCTCCAGCGCAGCGCCGGGCGCAGCAGCAGCCGGCCGCCCAGCACCACGGCGCCGATCACCAGCGCCGCGCGCAGCGCCGCCGGCCAGCCGGCCCAGCCGTCCGCGTGCACGGCCTCGCGCGGCACGCCGGCCAGCAGCGGGATCAGCGCCAGGATCGGGATGGCGGCGATGTCCTGCATCAGCGCCACGCCCAGCACGCCCCCACCCGCGGCCGTGCCCTTGAGGTTGCGCTCGGCCAACTCGGTCAGCCCGATGGCGGTGGAGGACAGCGCCAGCCCCAGCGCCGCGATCAGCGCCATGCGCCCGGGCGCGCCACCCAGCAGCATCGCGGCGCCGGCCACCAGCGCCGCGGAGCCCAGCATCTGCACGCTGCCCCACCCGAAGATGGGCCGGCGCAGCGCCCACAGCCGCCTGGGCTCCAGCTCCAGCCCGACCAGGAACAGCATCAGCACCACGCCGAACTCGGAGAAATGCAGCATCGCCTCCGCATCGCCGGCGAGGTTCAGCCCCCAGGGGCCGATGGCGATGCCCGCGCCCAGGTAACCCAGGATCGAGCCCAGCCCCAGGCGCCGTGCCAGCGGCACCGCAATCACGGCCGCTCCCAGGTACACCAGGCTCGATATCAGCCAGCCGCTGGAGGGCTCTTCCATCACAGGCTCCCGGGAGTGAAACGGCGGAAGACGGACGGCGGCAACGGCAACTGCAGGGGCATCGTCGGAAGGGCGTGCGGGACGGGAGAGACGTCACGATAGCCCATGCCGCCGCGGTAACCGGTTGTGACTTTCTCCTGTGCAACCCGGCAGTACGCTGGGGGTCATATGTGCACTGGAGATCGGCGATGAAAGTGCTTCTCGTGGACGACCACCCCCTGATCCTGTCGGCGCTGCAGGGTGTCATTAGCGGACTGGGCAGCGACGTGAGCGTGAATACTGCCGCCAGCGCGCGCGAGCTGCGGCGCAAACTGGCCGAGGACGCGGACTACGACCTGTTGCTGCTGGACCTGCAGCTCGGCGACGCCGAAGGCTTCGAGGTGCTCTCGGAAATGCGACGCGAGCACCCGGCGCTGCCGGTGGTGGTGGTGTCGGGCAGCGACCGCGCCGCCGACGTGCTGCGCGCCATCGATCTGGGCGCCATGGGCTTCGTGCCCAAGCGCGCCTCCAACGAACTGCTGTTCGAAGCGCTGCGGCTGGTGATGTCGGGTGGCATCTTCGTGCCGCCGGTACCTGCGGGCCTGGGCAGCGGCCTGTCCGGCCCCGACACGGTGCAGGAGCCCGCGCCGCCGCTGCTGCAGCCGCGCCCGCTGCAGGTGCAGGCCGGGTCGGCCGGCACGGCGATCAGCGTCGCGGGCCTGACGCCGCGCCAGAACGAGGTGCTGGGCAAGCTGCTGCAGGGGCTGCCCAACAAGCTCATCGCGCGCGAGCTCAACCTGTCGGTGGAAACCGTCAAGGACCACGTGGCGGCCGTGCTGCGCGTGCTCAACGTCAGCACCCGCACCCAGGCCGTGCTCGCGGTGAGCCGCTTGTCGCAGCAGCAGCAAGGCGGCAGCACGCCCACGCCGCCGGCGCAGCGCTACTGAGGCCATGAGCACCGTGCTGCCGACGGCCGCGGCGGAGCTGCCGGCCGCCGCGGCGGTCACGGCGCCCTCGCCGCAGGCCCTGCAACTGGAGCACGCGCGCGCGCTGTACACGCAGACACCCGCCACGCTGGCGGGCAACCTGGTGGGCGTGCTGCTGGTGGTGTTCTTCTTCGGTGGCGTGGCCGATCCGCTGCGGCTCTTCGGCTGGGTCGGCGTGATGGCGCTGCTGTGGTGCGTGCGCCTGGGCCACTACCTGCGCTTCCGGCGCCAGCCCGACGCCGACGACGCCACGCTGCTGGCCTGGCGCAGCAGCTGGCGCGCGCTGGCGCTGTTGCTGGGCGCCTGTTGGGGTGTGGCGGCGTGGCTGTTCTGGGGGCTGGGCACGCCCTCGCACCAGGTGGCGCTGCTGCTGATCATCTACAGCTACTGCGTGGGCTCGGTGCAGCTGCTGGCCGGACAGCCGCGGGTGTTCGCCGCCTTCCTGTGCCTGGTGCTGCTGCCCACCGTGGGGCGCGTGGCCACCGACATCGGCCATCCTTTCCACCTGGAGCTGGCACTGATCATCTGCGTGCTCTTCGGCGCCGTGTGGCTCATGGGCCATACCTACCGCAGCGCGTTGGCGCAGGCCATCGACCTCAAGCTGCGCACCGACCAGCTGGCCGCGCAGCTGCGCGTGGAAAAGGCCGCCGCCGAGGAAGCGCGGCGCGCCGCCGAGGCCGCCAGCCGCGCCAAGACCCAGTTTTTCGCTGCCGCCAGCCACGACTTGCGCCAGCCGCTGCACGCCATGGGGCTGTTCGCCGAGACGCTGCGCCAGCGCTGCAGCGACCCCGACGTGGCCTCGCTGGTCAACAGCATCAACGAGAGCGTGGACGCGCTGGAGGGCCTGTTCGGCGAGTTGCTGGACATCACTCGCATCGACACCGGCGGCGTGGAGCTCAAGCCCGAGGCGGTGCGATTGCGTGACGTGTTCGCGCGGCTGCGGCTGCATTTCGAGCCGGCCGCCTTCGAGAAGGGCCTGGCGCTGGGCTTCCGCGGCGAGGCCCACGTGGTGCAGGCCGACCCGGTGGTACTGGAGCGCATCCTGCGCAACCTGGTGAGCAACGCCATCCGCTACACCGAGGACGGCGGCGTGCTCGTGAGCTGCCGCCGCCGTGGCGACCGACTGCTGCTGCAGGTGTGGGACAGCGGCATCGGCATCGCCGAAGCCAGCCTGCCGCGCATCTTCGACGAGTTCTACCAGGTCAACAGCCACCGCCCGCTGGAGCCGCACCAGCGCAAGGGCCTGGGGCTGGGGCTGGCCATCGTCAAGCGGCTGGCCGACCTCATGGGCGCGCCGCTGACGGTGCGCTCGCGCGTGGGCCACGGCACCGTCTTCAGCCTGGAAGTCCCGCCGGGCCGGATCGAGGCGCCGCCGGCCGAACCCCTGGCCGCGAGCCCCAAGATGCCGCTGGGCCTGAGCCTGCAGGGGCGGCTGATCGTGGTGGTGGAGGACGAGCCGCCCGTGCGCGAAGGCCTGACCGTGCTGCTCAAGGCCTGGGGCGCGGACGTGCTGGACTTCGACACGGTGGGCGCCGTGGAGGCCTGGCTACGCGGCGCCGAGCTGCCGCGGCCGGACCTGCTGATCGTGGACTACCGGCTGCCCGAGGCGCGCACCGGGCTGGAGGCGCTGGACTTGATCCGCGCGCACTGGCCGGATCAGCGGCTGCCGGCCATCGTCATCACCGGCAGCAGCCTCAGCGGCCACGAGAACGAGGCCGAGGCGCACGACTTCCACCTGCTGATCAAGCCCGTGCTGCCCAACAAGCTGCGGGCCATGATCGGTTTCAAGCTCAACGAGCGCGCCGGGCGGAAGTAGCAAGGAAAAGGGCCGCCCATGAACGGCAAGGCGGCCCCGGGAGCAGGTTGCCGCCGGCTCCGGAAGAGCCGGCGGCGCGCGTCACGCTACTTGCACAGGCCCAGGATGCGCTCCTGCTGCGGGCACTGCGTGGCGGGCGCGGGATTGACCACGGGCTGGATCACGCGGCCGGCGCGGGCATGCTCGCTCACGCAGCTGTTGAACTCGCGCACCATGGGCGCGTAGTAGCTCCAGCCCTTGCCCAGCGGCGGCAGCGCGAGGTTCACCTCCTTCCACTTCGGATGGCCTTCGGCCTGCAGCGTGGGGAAGTTCTGGCACAGCGAGCGCGCGAAGCGGCTGAGGTGGGCGGTGGTTTCGCTGCGGCCGTAGTTGAAGGTGACGAGGAAGGCCTTCACCGCCACGCCGGGGACGTCCTCGGCGAGCAGGTTGGGGTAGTTGCTGGCCTTCACCACCGAGGGGAAGTAGGTCTGCAGCGCGGCCTTGCTGGCGGGGTTGGCGGCATCGAACTTGAGCAGCCGGATGAGCTGGCGCGCCTCGGGTTTCATGTCCACCAGCAGCTTGGCCGGCTGCCCGGCCACGGCCACCACCACGTCGATGCTCTTGTCCACCGTGAGCTTGACCAGCGCGTCCTCGTTGCTGAGGTAGCTGACCTGGTCTTCGGGCAGCGGCTTGCCGAACATCTGCTTGTACAGCGTGGTGGCCGACAGCGCGGTGCCGCTGAGCAGCGGGCCGACGTTGATCTTGGCGTCCTTGATCTCGTGCACGTTCTGCAGCGGCGAGTCGGCGCGGGTGATGAAGTAGATCTCCTCGTTGTAGAGCGGCATGACCACGCGCAGCGGCCTGATGGTCTCGGCCGCCTGCGGGTTGCCGGCCGCGGCGCGGTCGAGGAAGGCCTGGTAGACGTCGGACTGCACCAGCGCGAGCTTCACGCCGGGCTCGCTGCGCAGCCGCTGCACGTTCTCGGCCGAGCCGGCGGAGGGCAGCGCCTCCAGCGCGATGTCGGCCTGCGGTGCCACGAAGCGCGCCAGGTCGCGGCCGATCTGGATGTAGGTGCCGCGCTCCGAGGCGGTGACGATCTTGTATTCGATGGACGCGGCCTGTGCCGCCAGCGCGAGCAGGGTGCCCAGGGCCGCGGCGACGCTCTTGCGGATGGTGGATCTCATGGTCTCTCTCCCTCCCGTGGTGGATCAGGGTTCACACAGGCCCAGCGCCGCCACCGTGGCGTTGCAGGGCATGGCGGCCGGTGCGCCGCGCGCCGTTGCGCCCGGAACGGCCGCGGCCTGCGGGGCCACGGGCCTGGCCGGTGCGGTCTGGGCCATGGCCGTGGCCGGCACCGTGGCGGTGGCGGCCACCGGCTGCGACGGCAGGGCCGGCGCCAGCGGAGCCACGGCCTGCTGCACTTGGCCCAGGCCGTTCTGCGCGGGCTGGATGGCGTCGGCGCCCGGCGGCGTGGCGGTGGTGTGCAGGGTGGCCGGTGCGGTGCCCAGGGTGGCGGCGGTGGCCATCGCGGGCGCCGGGGCCTGGTAGCCGGCCAGCGGCGCGGACGGGGCGCTGCTGCTGCGGCCCAGCAGGTAGCTGCCCGAGCCCACGATCGCCGTGAGCGCCAGCATGGCGCCGGCGACGGTGACGTTGCTCCAGTTCACGCGGCCCGCGGGCGGCGGCAGGTCGCCTTGCGGGGATTGCGGCTGCGGCCCGGGCAGGCTGAAGTGGAATTCGGCATGCGGCTGCTGCCGTGCCGCGTGCGCGGACGAGTCGGCACCGTAGGGGGCTGCCGTGTCGGCATTGCCGGCGTCAGGCGAGGTGTAGCGCGGCGCGATGGCAAGGCTGTTGTCGTCGTTGAAATGGAGCATGAAGCCCTTGGGCTCGGGCGGGTCGCCGGCCGCGGCATCCGGCGCGGCGGTGGCCGAGGCCCGGGCCGCCGCGGCGGCGGGCGACTGCAGCGGAGCGCCGCAGACACTGCAGAAATGGGCTCGCGCCGGGTTGCTGTGATGGCAGGCGGCGCATTCGGCCACCCAGGAAGCGGAAGGTGTGGTGGGCATGCTTGCAATCCCGCCCGGCCGGGAGAGGCCCCGCGGTCCGGGCTGCACGCGCCGCAGGGCGGCGTCCCCCGCCATGTCCCAAACACATGGCCCGTCGAGGGTATGCGCTCGCACCACAGGCTCAGCGCCGCCTCCCCCCGCTTGCAGGGGATGCGGATTCGCCCCTCAGGGGGAGGACAAAAGTCATGTTCCGCCGCTAGGGCGCAACGTGGCACGTGCCGTGCCGGGCGCTGCCCGGTGTGCCCTGCGGGATCGTCCCGGGTCGGCCTGCCTACCCGGCGCCGACGGCCTCGGCGCTGTCCGAAACCGGCGCGGCCAAGCGCACGTAGATGGGCGCGAAGGCCTCGGCCTGCGTGATCTCCAGCAGCCGCTCGCGCGCGAGCTCCAGCATGGCGACGAAGGTCACCACCAGCACCGGCAATCCGCGCCGGACGTCGAACAGCCCCTCGAACTCCACGTAGGGCCGCTCGCGCAGGCGGCGCAGCACGATGCCCATGTGCTCGCGCACCGAGAGCTGCTCACGCGTGATGGTGTGGTGCTGGTTGAGCTTGGCGCGGCGCACGATGGCCAGCCAGGCGTCGCGCAGGTCCTCCGGGCGCACCTGCGGCAGCGGCGGCTCCAGCGCCAGCTCGATGGCCACCTGCGCGGGCATGAAGTCACGCCCCAGCGTGGGCAGCGCGTCGATGCGCGCCGCCGCCGCCTTCATCTGCTCGTACTCCAGCAGCCGGCGCACGAGTTCGGCGCGCGGGTCCTCGGGCTCGGCGCCGTCCTCGGTCTTGGGCGGCGGCAGCAGCAGCCGGCTCTTGATCTCGATGAGCATGGCCGCCATGAGCAGGTACTCGCTGGCGAGCTCCAGGTTGCGCTTGCGGATCTCCTCGACGTAGCCCAGGTATTGGCGCGTGACCTCGGCCAGCGGGATGTCGAGGATGTTGAAGTTCTGGCGCCGGATCAGGTAGAGCAGCAGGTCCAGTGGGCCCTGGAAGGCGTCGAGGAAGACCTCCAGCGCATCGGGCGGGATGTAGAGGTCCTGCGGCAGCCTGAACAGCGGCTCGCCGTACAGCCGTGCCACGGCCACCGCCTCGGCGCTGCGCGCGGCCTCCGCCGCGGACGGCGACTCGGCGTCCGTCGCCCCCGCCGCCGTCGCTTCGGAGGCAGGCAGGGACGCGCCCGCGCCCAGCGCGGGCACGGGCGGTGCGTTCGAGGTTCCGGACCCGGCCGCCTCGGCGGAGGAGGGGTCGTCGGGTGTCAGGAGGGATGCGGCGGATACGGCCATGGATGCTGCTGGGGCGGCCGTCGCGGGCGGTGAGCGCCCGCGCGCCGGTCACTTGCTCTTGGTCTGGTAAACGTAGGGTTGCTGCGGCACGCGCGCTTCGCGCCACTGGGCGGAGGCCTCGCGGTCCTGCGGGCGGTCCCACAGCAGGGCGCGGCCGGCGCGTTGCTGCGCTTCGAGTTGCGGGTTCTTGGCCTTGAGCTCGTCAAGGAACTGGCCGAACTCCGACTTGTAGGGCTTCCAGAAGAGAGGCATGGCGCGCAGCGGGACAATGTTGGAAAACCCGGATTTTAACTTTTGGGGAGTCCCGACTTGCGGTGGATGAAGGTAGCGATGCTGGCACTACTCGGGGGTCTGTTGGCCGGCTGCGACGCGCAGCGCATCGCCAAGCTCGAAGAAGGCGTGGCCACCGAGGCCGACGTGCGGCGCGAATTCGGCGAGCCCGAGCGCGTGCGCGAGGAGAGCGACGGCTCGCGCACGCTGGAGTACCCGCGCCAGCCCGCCGGGCGGCAGAACTACCTCATCACCATCGGCCCCGACGGGCGCATGAGCGCGCTGCGCCAGATGCTGTCGGCGCGCTACTTTGCGATGGTGCAGCCCGGCATGACGCGGCAGCAGGTGCGCGACCTGCTGGGCCGCCCCGCCAAGCGCACGCCCTACAGCCTGAGCCGGACCGAGGTCTGGGACTGGCAGTACCTCGACGGCCAGCAGGAAAAGCTCTTCAGCGTCACCTTCGACGCCGACGGCCTGGTGCAGAACACGGGCAGCATGGACCAGCTGCCCGGCGACCGCTGACGCCGGCCGGCCGCTTGCCGCCTTCCCATCCACACCTCCCGGCCGCCGCGCGGCGATCCGAACACTGCCCATGAGCACCGAAACCGAACTGAAATTCCAGATCCCGCCCGCCGCCCGCGCCGCCGTGCATGCCGAGGTCCAGGCCGCCGGCGGCCGGCCGCTGCGGCTGCAGGCGCGCTACTTCGACACCGCCGATCGCGCGCTGGCGACGGCCGGCATGGCGCTGCGGCTGCGCCGCGAGGGCGCGGTGTGGGTGCAGACGCTCAAGGGCCGCGGCGACGGCGTGATGCAGCGCCTGGAGCACGAGGTGGTGCTGGACGCGAGCGAGCCGCGGCTGGACCCGTCGCACCACGACGGCACGCCCGCCGGCGCCGCGCTGCGCCGCGCGCTGGGCACGGCCGAACTGGCACTCACCTTCGAGACCGACGTGCGGCGCACCGTGCTGGCGCTGGACCAGGCTGACGCCGTGATCGAGCTGGCGCTGGACGAGGGCGTGCTGCGCGCCGGTAGCGCCGAGGCGCCGCTGTACGAGCTGGAGTACGAGCTGCTGCAGGGCCCGGTGGCCGCGCTGCTGGCGCTGGCCGGCGAGGGCGTGCTGCGCCATGGGCTGTGGCTGGACGTGCGCAGCAAGGCCGAGCGCGGCGAGCGCCTGGCGCGCGGCCTCAAGACCGTGCCGCCGCTGCGGCTGGCGGGCGACACGCTGGCATCGGCGCTGGAGCAGATGCTGGTCAACGCCTGCGAGCTGGCGGAAGGCCTGGGTGACGAGGGCCACCTGCAGGCGCTGCGCGAGGCGGTGGAGGAGGGCCTGCGCGCCGCCGCGCTGCTGCCGGTGGCCACGGGGCTGCAGGGGCTGCGGGCGCAGCTCGATGCGATCGCGGCGCACCCGCGCGGCGAGTGCCTGGCCGCCGCCGGGGAGCTGCTGCGCGCGCCGGGGTTCAACCGGCTGGCGCTGGAACTGGTGGGGGTGGTGGAGGAGTGAGGCCGGACGGGCTGATCCAGCCCGGGTCCGCCTACGCCTCGGCCATCGCGGTGCGTCCGGGAGTGGGGCGGCCTTCCACGGTCCGCCGCGCCAGCCCCAGTGCCTCGCCCAGCGTCGCCACGATGCACTCCGCCCCCAGGATCTCCTCCAGCCCCGCGCGCTTGAGCAGCGACAGCGGCTGCTCGTTGGGGTCGGCCAGCACCAGTGCGATGCTGCGGCGGCGCAGCGCGCGCGCGAGCTGCGTCAGGCTGTCCACGCCGGTGCTGTCCAGCGACACCAGGCGGTGCATCTCCAGCACCAGCACCCGCGTACCCGGCGCGATCTGCTCGGGCAGCGCCTCCAGCTTGCCCACGGCGCCGAAGAACAGCGCGCCGTAGGCCTGCATCACCTGCACGCCCGGCAGAGGTTCCGGCAGCGCCAGCGGCTCGATGCGGAACAGGTTGCTCATGCGCAGGATGAAGAAACCGCAGGCCATCAGCAGCCCGGCCTCCACCGCCACCGTCAGGTCGAACACCACCGTGAGCACGAAGCTGCCCAGCATCACCGCGCGATAGGGCAGCTTGAACTGGCGCAGCCGCGCGAACTCGTGCCACTCGCCCATGTTCCAGGCCACGAACAGCAGGATCCCCGCCAGCGCCGCCAGCGGCACGTGCACCGCCAGCGGAGCGGCCACCAGCACGATGGCCAGCAGCGTGAACGCGTGCACCATGCCCGCCACCGGCGTGCGCGCGCCCGAGCGCACGTTGGTCGAGGTGCGGGCGATGGTGCCGGTGGCGGGCATGCCGCCGAACAGCGGCGCGACGAAGTTCGCCACCCCTTGCGCCATCAGCTCCTGGTTCGGGTCGTGGCGCGGCAGGTCGCTCATGTTGTCGGCCACGCGCGCGCACAGCAGCGACTCGATGGCGCCCAGCAGCGCGATGGTCAGCGTGGGCATGAGCAGCTGCTTCACGCCGACCCAGTCGAAGCTCGGCAGCTCGAAGCTCGGCAGCGACTGTGGAATGCCGCCGAAGCGCGAGCCGATGGTCTCGACCTCCAGCCCCAGGATGCGCGCCACGAGCGTCGCCAGCACCAGCGCTATGACGGTGCCCGGCACCTGCGCGGCATGGCGCTTCACCTTCTCCAGCAGGTTGTGGGGCGGGCTGGGCATGCGGTAGGACTTGGGCCACACCACCACCAGCGCCAGGCTGCCCAGCCCCAGGGCCAGCGCCGCGATGTTGACGGTGTGCAGGTGCGCCCACAGCGCCGCGATCTGCGCGAAGAAGTCGGCGGGCATCTTCTCGATGCTCAGGCCCAATAAATCCTTCAGCTGCGACAGGCCGATGAGCACCGCGATGCCGTTGGTGAAGCCGATCACCACTCCCACCGGGATGTAGCGCACCAGCGCCCCCAGCCGCAGCAGCCCCAGCGCGAACAGCAGCACGCCGGCGAGCATGGTGGCGATGATCAGGTTCGCCAGCCCGTACTGCGCCTGGATGCCGTAGACGATGACGATGAAGGCGCCGGCCGGGCCACCGATCTGGACGTTGGAGCCGCCCAGCGCCGAGATCAGGAAGCCGGCGATGACGGCGGTGAAGATGCCCTGTTCGGGCTTGAGCCCGCTGGCGATGGCGAAGGCCATGGCCAGCGGCAGGGCGACGATGCCGACCGTCAGGCCGGCGCCCAGGTCGGCGATGAACTGGCCGCGGGAATAGCCGCGCATCGCCTGGACGAGGCGCGGCTGGAAACGGTGCAGAGCGAGCATGGGACCTCCGGAATACAGCGATGGCGAACGCGCGTCATGGCTCGCGCCGCCGGAGGTCCGCAGTGGTGCCGCAGGGCGATAAAGCGGCGCCGGCGCGAGGGCCCAGCCACCAGGCTGAGCCGCTGCGGCGCCGGCCACCGCGCCATGTCAGCGCACCCGCATGCCGGGCTGCGCGCCCGGCCAGGGTTCGAGGATGTGGATGCCGGGCTGCGCCTTCTCGTCGGCATGGCTGGCCGCCAGCACCATGCCTTCGCTCACGCCGAACTTCATTTTTCGCGGCGCCAGGTTGGCCACCATCACGGTGAGCTTGCCCACGAGCTGCTCGGGCGTGTAGGCGGACTGGATGCCGCTGAAGACGTTGCGCGTGCGGCCCTCGCCCACGTCCAGCGTGAGCTGCAGCAGCTTGTTGCTGCCCTCGACCTTGCGCGCTTCCACGATGCGGGCGATGCGCAGGTCGATCTTGGCGAAGTCCTCGATGCCGATGGTGGGCGCGATGTCCTCGCCGCCGGGCAGCGCGGGTGCCTCCGGGGCGGCCGGGGCCGCGGCAGCCGCCGCCGGCGCGCTCGGCTCGAACAGCGCGTCCAGCAGCTTCGGGTCCACCCGCTGCATCAGGTGTTTGTAAGTGCCGATGCGGTGCGCGCCCAGGGCCCGTGCGGCGTCGGCGAAGCTCAGCGGGCTCACCTGCAGGAAGTCCTCCACCTGCGCCGCCACGGAGGGCAGCACGGGCTTGAGGTAGATGGTGAGCAACCTGAAAGCTTCGATGCAGGTGCTGCACACGTCATGCAGCGCCGCGGAGAGCTCCGGCTTCTTGGCCAGCTCCCAGGGCTTGTGCTGGTCCACGTAGGCGTTGACGCGGTCGGCCAGCGCCATGACCTCGCGCACCGCCTTGCCGAACTCGCGCTCCTCGTACAGGCGCTCGATGTCCTCGCGGGCCGCGCGCAGCCCGTCCAGCAGCGCGCGGCCTTCCACGCCCAGGTCGGCGCTGAGGTGGCCCTCGAAGCGCTTGGCGATGAAGCCTGCGGCGCGGCTGGCGATGTTGACGTACTTGCCCACCAGGTCCGAGTTCACCCGCGCGACGAAGTCCTCGGGGTTGAAGTCCACGTCCTCGACCTTGGCGTTGAGCTTGGCGGCGATGTAGTAGCGCAGCCACTCGGCGTTCATGCCGATCTCCAGGTACTTCAGCGGGCTGATGCCGGTGCCGCGCGACTTGCTCATCTTCTCGCCGCTGACGGTGATGAAGCCGTGCACGAACACGTTGCTGGGCTCCTTGCGGCCGCTGAAATGCAGCATCGCCGGCCAGAACAGCGTGTGGAAGTACGTGATGTCCTTGCCGATGAAGTGGTACTGCTCCACTGCCGGATCGGCCATGAACTGCTCGAAGCTGCGGGTCTCGCCGTCGCGCTGGCGCGGGCCGCCCCGGTCGAACCAGGCCTTGAGCGAGGCCAGGTAGCCCACGGGCGCGTCCAGCCAGACATAGAAATACTTGCCCGGGGCGTCGGGAATCTCGATGCCGAAGTAGGGCGCGTCGCGGGAGATGTCCCAATCCGACAGGCCCACGTGGCCCTCGTCGTCGGCGGCGAACCACTCCTTGATCTTGTTGAGCACCTCGGGCTGCAGCCGTCCGGGCTCCTGGGTCCAGCGCTGCAGGAACTCCAGGCAGCGCGGCGAGGAGAGCTGGAAGAAGTGGTGCTCGGAGCTCTTCATCACCGGCGTGGCGCCGGTGAGCGTGGAGTACGGGTTCTTGAGCTCGGTGGGCGCGTACACCGCGCCGCAGACCTCGCAGGAGTCGCCGTACTGGTCCTTGGCGCTGCAGCGCGGGCACTCGCCCTTGATGTAGCGGTCGGGCAGGAACATCGACTTCACGGGGTCGAAGAACTGCTCGATGTTGCGCACGGCGATCAGGCCCTCGCGGCGCAGCGCGCGGTAGATGTCCTGTGCGAGCTGGTGGTTCTCCGGCGCGTCGGTGGAGTGCCAGTGGTCGAAGGCGATGTGGAAGCCGTCCAGGTACTGCTTGCGCCCGGCGGCGATCTCGGCCACGAACTGTTGCGGGGTTTTCCCGACCTTCTCGGCGGCGATCATGATCGGCGCGCCGTGCGCATCGTCGGCGCCGACGAAGTGCACCGTGTTGCCGCGCATGCGCTGGAAGCGCACCCAGATGTCGGCCTGGATGTATTCCATGATGTGGCCGATGTGGAACGCGCCATTGGCGTAGGGCAGGGCGGTGGTGACGAAAAGCTGGCGTGTCATCAAGGGTCTCTTGGGCGCGCGGGGCAAACCCAGATTCTAGGCCGCACGTCAAGGTCGGCCCCCCTGGGCTAGACTGCTTTCCCTCTCAAGAACCCCCCTGTTGTCACCCCCTTATGGCCGCCACCGAAGCCGCGCTGCTGGACGCGCTCAAGACCGTCGTCGATCCCAACACCGGGCGCGATTTCGTCTCCACCCGCCAGCTCAAGAACCTGCGCATCGACGGCGACGAGGTCAGCTTCGACGTGGTGCTGGGCTACCCGGCCAAGAGCCAGATCCCGGTGCTGCGCCGCGCGCTCATCAATGCCGCGCGCACGGTGCCCGGCGTGGGCAACGTCAGCGCCAACCTGGGCGTGGAGATCACGGCGCACGCGGTGCAGCGCGGCGTGCAGCTACTGCCCAAGGTGAAGAACATCGTCGCCGTGGCCTCGGGCAAGGGCGGCGTGGGCAAGAGCACCACCACCGTGAACCTGGCGCTGGCACTGGCCGCCGAGGGCGCGCGCGTGGGCATCCTGGACGCCGACATCTACGGCCCCAGCCAGCCCATGATGATGGGCATCGAGGGCCGCCCCGAGAGCGCCGATGGCCAGACCATGGAGCCGCTGGAGAACTACGGCGTGCAGGTCATGTCCATCGGCTTCCTGATCGAGGCCGACAACCCCATGATCTGGCGCGGCCCCATGGCCACCCAGGCGCTGGAGCAGCTGCTGCGGCAGACCAACTGGGACCAGCTCGACTACCTCATCGTCGACATGCCCCCGGGCACCGGCGACATCCAGCTCACGCTCTCGCAGAAGGTGCCGCTCACCGGCGCCGTGATCGTGACCACGCCGCAGGACATCGCGCTGCTGGACGCGCGCAAGGGCCTGAAGATGTTCGAGAAGGTGGGCGTGCCCATCCTGGGCGTGGTGGAGAACATGGCCGTGCACGTGTGCTCCAACTGCGGCCACGCGGAGCACATCTTCGGCGCCGAGGGCGGCAAGAAGATGGCGGCCGAGTACGGCGTGGACTACCTGGGCGCGCTGCCGCTGTCCATGGGCATCCGCGAGCAGGCCGACAGCGGCCGCCCCACCGTGGTCAACGACCCCGATGGCGAGATCGCCGGCATCTACAAGGCCGTGGCGCGCCAGGTGGCGGTGAAGATCGCCGCCAAGGCCAAGGACTTCAGCAGCAAGTTCCCCACCATCACCATCTCCAAGGGCACCTGAGATGTCGCAGCGGCCGTCGGTCCGGGTCGCGGTCCTGATGGAGCGCGAACACCAGCCCAACCGCTGGGAGGACTGGCGCCACCGCATCGCCGAGGTGCTGCCCGACGAGGGCGCTTTCGGCACCGAGGCGCGGCTGCTGCGCGACGACGGCAAGACCGCGAGCTTCCTCTTCCCCGGCTTCGAGCTGGAGCTGTTCAGGGACGAGGCCGAGGGTTACTACCTCAACCTCAGCGCCGGCACGCCGGTGTGGTTCGTGATGTGGCGCGTGGATGACGAGGACCCGTCGCGCGCGCGCCCCGAGATCGTGAGCCTGTCCTACAACGAGGCCGGCCGCTGGCTCGATGCGCAGGAGCGCGTGGACAACGTGCCGCTGCACCCGCAAGTGCGCGACTGGCTGCAGGCCTACGTGGACGAGCACTACCGGCCCGAGCCCAAGAAGCGCCAGCGCCCGGCCTCGTTCCAGCGTCCCGAGGAGCGCGGGCGCGGCGGCTGAGGCTCCCCGAGCGCCCTCCGCCCCCTCGGACCATCAGGAGTTTCAGCATGGCCGAAGACGGCTTCTTCTCGCGCTGGTCGCGGCGCAAAACGCAGGTCGCGCGCGGCGAGCAGCCGCCTGAGCCGCCGCCTGAAAAGCCCAGGGCGCCCGAAGCCGCGCCGCCCCTGGCCGCCGCGCCGGCGCAGCCCTTGGCCGAGGCGCCGCCGCAGCCGGCCGAGCCCCCGCCCACGCTGGAAGACGTCGCCAGGCTCGGCCGCGATTCCGACTACTCCCGCTTCGTCGCCCCCGACGTCGCGCCGGAGGTGAAGAACGCCGCGCTGAAGAAACTCTTCACCGACCCGCACTTCAACGTGATGGACGGGCTCGACATCTACATCGACGACTACGGCAAGCCCGATCCGATCCCGCCGGCCATGCTGCGCCAGCTCGCGCAGTCCAAGCTGCTGGGCCTCTTCGACGACGAGGAGGACAAGCACCAAGACACCGAAGCCGGCACGCCCGAAGGCGCCGCGACCGCCGCTGCCGGCCCGATGCCGCCGGCGGCCGACGCGCCCGCCCTGCCGGACGACCCGGCGGACCCGCCGCCCCTGACGAATACCGCTACCGCATCCCATGAAGACGCTGATCTGCAACTGCAACCGCACCATGCCCCTGGACGGCCCGGCGCTGGCGAAGGCCCTGCCGCAGGCTGAAGGGCTGCAGACCGTCCACAACCTGCTGTGCCGCCACGAGGCGGTGCAGTTCCAGCGCGCGGCCAAGGCGGCGGCCGCCGCCGGCGAGCAGCTCCTGGTGGGCTGTACGCAGGAGAAGCGCCTGTTCCTGGAGCTCAACGCGCAGACCGAAGGGGCGCTGCCGGCCGAGGAGCAGCCCATCCGCTTCGTCAACCTGCGCGAGAGCGGCGGCTGGTCACGGGACGCGCGCGGCGCCACGCCCAAGCTCGCCGCGCTCATCGCCGCCGCGCAGCTGCCCGATCCGGACCCGGTGCCCACGGTGAGCTACCGCTCGGCCGGGCGGCTGCTGGTGATCGGCGCCGCCGAAGCGGCCGAGCGCGCCGCGGCCATGCTTTCCGACAAGCTCGACGTGAGCCTGCTGCTGAGCGAGGCGGGCAGCGCGCTGCCGCAGGTGCGCGAGCGCGCGGTGCACGCCGGGCGCGTCACCGGCCTGAGCGGCTGGCTCGGCGCCTTCGAGGTGCGCTGGGAGAGCGGCAACCCGATCGACCTGGACCTGTGCACCCGCTGCAACGCCTGCGTGGAAGCCTGCCCCGAGGGCGCCATCGGCTTCGACTACCAGGTGGACCTCTCGCGCTGCGCCGCGCACCGCGCCTGCGTCAAGGCCTGCGCCGTGGCCGGCGCCATCGACTTCCAGCGCGAGCCGGAGCGGCTGTCGGAGACCTTCGACCTGGTCCTGGACCTGCGTCCCGCGCCGGCCTTCGTCCAGCACGCCAAGCCCCAGGGCTACTTCCACGTCGGCGCCGATGCCGGGAAGCTGTTCGACGCGGTGCTGAAGCTGCGCGAGCTCACCGGCGAGTTCGAGAAGCCGAAGTTCTTTCAGTACAAGCAGAAGATCTGCGCCCACAGCCGCAACGAGCGCGTGGGCTGCGACGCCTGCGTGCAGATCTGCTCCGCGCGCGCCATCGCCAGCGAGGCCTCCACCACGGGCGGCGTCCGCGTCGAGCCGCACCTGTGCGTGGGCTGCGGCGCCTGCACCACCGTGTGCCCCACCGGCGCGCTGGCCTACGCCTACCCGGACGCGCCCGCCACGGGGCGGCGGCTGCGCGCGCTGCTCACCACCTACGCCCGCGCCGGCGGGCGCGACGCCGCGCTGCTGCTGCACAGCGAGGGGGCCGGATCGCGGCTGCTGATGGAGCTGGGCCGCGCGGCGCGCACCGACGCGTCCATTGACGGCCTGCCCGCGCGCGTGCTGCCGGTGGCGCTCTGGCACACCGCCAGCGTCGGCCTGGAGCTGTGGCTCACGGCCAAGGCGCAGGGCGCCTCGCAGGTGTTCATCCTGCTGACCGAGGAGGAGGCGCCCGAGTACCGCGCCGCGCTGGCGGAGCAGGCCGAGGTGGCCAACGCGCTGCTGGCCGGGCTGGGCTACGCCGGCGTGCACGTGCAACTGGTCGAGGCCCGCGACGCGCGCGACCTGGCCGCGCTGGACGCCACGCTGTGTACGGCGGTGCCGGCGACGACGGTGCGCCTGCCCGCGGCCTACGCGGTGCAGAGTGAAAAACGCGCCACGCTGGAGCTGGCGCTGGAGCACCTGCTGGCGCAGGCGCCGCGGGCGCTGCCGGAGAGCGTGGCGTTGCCCGCGGCCAGCCCGCTGGGCGGCATCAGCGTGGATACGGGCCGCTGCACGCTGTGCCTGAGCTGCGTGGGCGCCTGCCCTTCGGCCGCGCTGGCCGACAACCCCGACAAGCCGCAGCTGCGCTTCATCGAGAAGAACTGCGTGCAGTGCGGCCTGTGCGCGAGCACCTGTCCCGAGGACGCCATCGCGCTGCAGCCGCGGCTGTGGCTGGCGGAGGAAGGCAAGGCCCGCAAGCAGGCCCGCGTGCTCAACGAGGCGCAGCCCTACGCCTGCATCCGCTGTGGCAAACCCTTCGGCACGCTGCAGGCGGTGGAGGCCATGCTCGGCCGCCTGGCGGGGCACCCGATGTTCCAGGGCGAGGCGCTGCAGCGGCTGAAGATGTGCGGCGACTGCCGCGTCATCGACATCTATTCCAACCCCAACGAAGCGCGGATCACGGACCTGTGATTCCCATTCCTGCCAATGGCTAAAAAACCCCCGTCACACCCGCACAGGCGGGTGTCCACGCGCTCCGGGCGGCATTCCGGCCAGCGTGGATGCCCGCCTGCGCGGGCATGACGAGGACATGTTTCAGCTGCGAGCCACAAGTCGAATGAGCGAACAAAACCTTCAGGCCCTGAGCCTGTCCACCATGGACGACGCCGAGGAACTGGCGCGGGCCGAGACCTACGGCGTGCTGGCGCGGCTGTGGTGGGCGCCGCCGGACGAGGAGCTGTTCAGGCAGTTCGCGGTCGCGGTGACCGAGGCGCCGCAGCCGGGCGGCTTCCTGGAGGCGCCGTGGCAGGCGCTGGTGGGCGCCATGCGCGCCAGCAGCGTGGCGGCGGCGCGTGAGGAGTACGTGGCGCTGTTCGAGGGCATCGGCAAGCCGGAGGTCTTCCTCTACGGCTCGTACTACCTGGCGGGCTTCCTCAACGAACGCCCGCTGGTGGCGCTGCGCGACGACCTCGCGCGCCTGGGCCTGGAGCGCGATCCCTCGCGCGGCGAGACCGAGGACCACGTGGCCTGCGTGTTCGAGGTGATGCGCTTCCTCATCGCCGGCGACGACGTGGCGCTGTGCAACCTGGAGCAGCAGCGCCGCTTCTTCCGCGCCCACGTGCAGCCCTGGGTGGAGAAGCTCTGTGAGGCGGTGCAGGCGCAGCCGCGGGCCAGGCTCTACGCCGCGCTGGCGGGTTTCACCGCCGCCTTCATGCAGGTCGAGACCCAGGCCTTCGACTTGATCGAGTAGGGCCGGGGCAGGGGTTCAGCAGGCGCAGTCGGCCGCTTCTTCGACGCGGTGGCCGGGTTGCGGGCGGTGTACGGGGGCGCCGGTATGTCGGCCGTACCGGGGCCTTTCCCGCAGGTACTGCTCAATGGCCTCCGTCGCGGTGGGGGAGATGGAGGTGAAGCGCATGCCCACCATGAAGCCGTTCTCCTTGCCGCTGAACATGATGTTCATGACCTGGGCCCGTGCCATGACGGTGTAGGCCCCGTCCGGGCCACCGGGCAGGCCGAGCCGGATGTTGCACACCGACTGCAACGGCAGGTTGGCCGGCACCAGCAGCCGCAAGCCGCCGACGCTGATGTCCACCGCGCGGGCTTCGACGATGCGGCGGCCCGGAAGCATCACGTGCACGGTGCAGACGAGGCGCCCGCGCGCATGCTCGCGGAACTCGCGCAAGGGCGCCTTGTGGTCCTTGTTGCTGATAAAGCCATTCATCTCAAAACCGTTCCTGACACTCGACCCTCGCGCGCCTGCACGCATTGTTGCTTCCGCGTGCCTGTCATGCGCTCCGCTGGCCGTGAACGGTGCCGCACTGGAGGCCGGTTCAGTGCTTGCGGATCAGCGGGTCGGACGCGGCCAGGCCGTCGTGACCGTGGCCGGCGTCGTCGGCGCGGTTGCGCGGGCGGCCGGGCTGGGGGTGGCGGTGGATGTCGCGTGCCTGCAGGTAGCGCAGCAGGGCGGCACGCGAGGCGGAGGGAAAGGTGGTGAAGCGCAGGCCGGCCAGGAAGCCGTGCACGCGGCCGCTGCACACGATGCTGGTCACCTGCGCCCGGGCCGTGATCACCTTGGCGCCCATGGGAATGGCCGGGATGGTGAGCGACAGCGCGCACTCGCCGTGCAGCGGCAGGCTCTCCGGCAGCACCAGCTGCATGCCGCCCAGGCTGATGTCCAGGGTCCGTCCCCGCAGGACGCGCTGGTCGGACAGCGTGAGCTGCACGGTGGTGGCGAAGCGCTCGCGCACGTGCCGGCGCAGCGCGGTGTTCGAGGAACCGGCGGGCTGTTGATGGCGAACGGGCATGGCAGGCAAAGCAGCGGATGAGGTAATCCGCATTGTTTGGCCACAGTCGCCACCAGTTGTTACATGACCGCTTCCAACCCCCGTGCCTGGGCGCCACCTTCGCGGGCGAGCTGGTCGAGCGTGAGCGTCACCAGCGCGCGCATGCCCACGGCCAGGGCCTTCTCGTCGAAGTCGAAGCCGGCCGAGTGGTTGGGCGCGGCCGTGGCGGCCGTCTTGCCTTCGGGCATGGCGCCGAGGATGAAATAGAAGCCCGGCACCACCTTCTGGAACTCGGAGAAGTCCTCCGAGGCGCTCAGGCGCGGCAGCGGCACCACCTTGCCCCCCGTGGCGCGGCGCAGCGAGGGCAGGGCGCTTTCCACCAGCTGGGGCGGGTTGTGGGTCACGGCGTAGGCGGTGGGACCGAACTGCACGCTGGCCTTGGCGCCGGCGGCCGAGGCGATGGCCTCGACCGTGCGCGCGATGCGGCGCTTGGCATCGGCGCGCATGTCCTCGTCGAAGGTGCGCAGCGTGCCGGCCATCTCCACCGACTCCGGGATGACGTTGTCGCGGTTGCCGCCGTGGATGGAGCCGATCGTGAGCACCGCGGGCTCCCGCGTGATGTCGAGCTGGCGGCTGACGATGGTCTGCAGCGAGGTGACGATCTGCGCTGCCACGGGGATCGGGTCCACGCCGTTCCAGGGCATGCCGCCATGCGCGGACGTGCCCTTGACGCTGATGCGCATCGAGTCGGCGCCGGCCATCAGCACCCCGCTGCGCCAGCCCACGGCGCCCACGGGCAGGCTGGGCGCGATGTGCAGCCCGAAGATCGCATCCACCTTCGGGTTGTCGAGCACGCCCTGCTCGACCATGGCCTTGGCCCCCCAGCTGGCGCCGGCGGCCGGCTGGTCCTCGGGGATGCCTTCCTCGGCGCCCTGGAAGATGAACTTCACGCTGCCGCGCAGCCGCTCCTTCATGCGGCTCAGGATCTCGGCCGTGCCCATGAGCAGCGCCGTGTGGCCGTCGTGGCCGCAGGCGTGCGCCACCGGCACCAGCTGGCCCTGGTGGCGGCCCTTGGCGCGCGAGGCGAAGGGCAGCCCCGTGGCCTCCTCCACGGGCAGCGCGTCCATGTCGGCGCGCAGCGCCACCACGCGCCCGGGCTGGGCGCCCTTGAGCAGCGCGACCACGCCGTGCCCGCCCACGCCGGTGCGCACCTCCAGGCCCAGCGCGCGCAGGTGCTGCGCCACC
Organism: uncultured Azohydromonas sp.; assembly: GCF_937926365.1. Lineage (GTDB taxonomy): Bacteria > Pseudomonadota > Gammaproteobacteria > Burkholderiales > Burkholderiaceae_C > Azohydromonas. Next base: position 51,610 of record NZ_CALAOH010000048.1, read on the forward strand.
AGGCGCGCGGTGCGCGCCTCCTGCCCGGAGAGCTCGGGCTGGCTGTGGATGTCGCGCCGCCAGGCCACGGCCTTGGGCTGGACCTGGTCGATGAGCGCCTGCAGCGCCTGGGCCTCGGCGCCGTCCTGGGCGCTCGCGGCGCCGCACAGCAGCCAGGCCAGCAGTGCCGGCAGCGCGCGCCGGGCAAGGGAAAGGGATCGCAGCATGGGGAAAGCGGAGAGGCGTTTTTTGTTCGTGCCGGCGCGCCGCCGCGCATGGCTGCGGCGGCCCGGGCTCATTCCATTTCCGGCTGCCGGCTCACCTGGCGCAATTGCGAGGGCGGCATGCTTTCGCATTTGTTCCAGTTGGAGCGGAAGGCCTGCATGCTGCTGAAACCGCAGCGCTCGGCAATGCGCTCCAGCGTGAGCGTGGAGCCGGTGATGAGCCGCCGCGCCAGGTCCATGCGCAATTCCATCTGGTAGCGCTTCATGGTGATGCCCGTCTCGGCCTTGAAAATGCGGGCCAGGTGGCGGCTGCTGAAGCCGGATTTTCGCGCCAAGGCCTCGCAGGTCCAGGCACGGGACAAGTTGTTGGAAATCTCGTCCTGCATGGTGTGGACGAGTTGGTTGCCGTGGGCGCGGTAGCGGAATTTCACGGCCAGTTCCGGGTCGTTGCTGAAGCGGCGGAAATGCACCACGTTTTCGCGAGCGACCTGGATCGCCACGTGGTCGCCGAAGGACTGCGCGATCAATTGCAACGCCAGGTCGATGCCCGAGGCCACGCCGGCGGAGGTCCAGAGTTTGCCGTCATGCACGCAGATACGGTTGTCCACCACCTGCGCCGCCGGATGCAGGCGCCGCAACTGTTGCATGAACTGGTGGTGTGTGGTGCACAGGCGCCCATCCAGCAAACCAGCCTGGCCCAATAAGAAGGTGCCGGTGCAGATACCGGCCACGCAAGGCGGATCCTTTTGGTTCATTACTTGGTTCTTGAGCCAGGTGGCCGTATCGAACCAGGCGTGCGAGGACATGAGCTCGGTGTCGAGCTTGCTGCCGATCACAAAAACAACGTCCTCCGCATCAAGTTCCTCGGGCAGCGGCGCCAGTTGGCCCAGCATCACCCGCTGGAATGCTTTCACGTCGGTTTGCGGGCCGATGCAATGGATTCCGAGGCCGGATATGCCCAGCTCGGCCAACGTCGTGATGATTTGCAGCGGGCCGGCCAGGTCGAGCATGTGCACGTTGGGCAGCACCAGAAAGAAAGCCCTATTCATCATCCACTGCCTCCATTGCGTCCGCCGCTGCAAGCCGGCTCAATGGGAATGTCATCTTTATTGCCTTCCTAGGTGGGTTAACGGATTTTTACATGGGGAAGGCCCGTGGTGTGCGCTCCTGTTTTCGAATGTCCGTTTTTTTGTCATCCGTGGCTGGATACTTGCTATTTGGTGCTTGATCCCCTTGTTAGTATCGGTAACCGAAATTTATACGAGACCGTTGATGGACTCTGACGTGAAATATGGTTGGATATCCGGTCTGGTTGCTTCCGACGGCCATGCGATTATCGGCCTGATCGATGAGGCGGTGGCTGACGAGGGGACGCTGGGTTATGCGGCACCCATGAGCGTGGCGGAAGCGGATGCTTATGTCCGGAGCCTGAATCTTCGCCTGGCCTCGGGCGATTGCCATGTTTTCCTGGTGCGCGTGGGCGGTGAGCCGGCTTTCATGGCGATATTGAGCGTCACGGGCATGCACAACTGCCGCCACCGCGCCGAGATCAGCAAGGGTATTGCGGCACCCCGGTTTCGTGGCCGGGGGCTGGTGGATCTGGCGTTCAGGGAAATCGTCAAGCGTGCCGAGATGCTTGGCGTGGAGCAATTGGTGCTGGACGTGCGCGAAGGCACACGCGCCCACCGGTTGTGGCAGCGATATGGTTTCCAGACCTACGGTGTGCTGGAGGACTATGCCCGCTTCGGCGGAGTCAGTCATCGCGGCCATTTCATGGTGCAAACCACCGCCGCACTGCGGGCGCGCGTGTTTCCGCAAGGCTGACCGTTCCCACAAGGAGTATGAGCATGATGGACAAGAAGGTTTTCAAGGAAGCGCTGCGGGAAGAGCTGCATCGCCACCTGACGCTGTCGCATCCTATTTTCAAGCTGCTGTTCGATGATTTGAACCCGGACCTGGACCTGCTGCGCAAGGTGGCGCTGCAGGGTTATCAGTTGACCAAGTATTTCCTGGGCTACATCGACCACCTGTATTTCCACTGCCCGTTGCCCAAGTACAAGACGGCGCTGCTGTACAACCTGTGGGAGGAGCAGACCGGGCGGTTGTCGAAGACCGACAACCACGAGGCGCTGATGCGGAATTTCATCCGCGCCCTGGGTGTGTCGGACGAGGAGCGCGACGCGGTGCAGCCGCTGCCGGCCACGCGCGAGCTCATCGAGTACCGCCTGGCGGCGGTGCGCGACCCGGCGCGCTACCACGTCGGCGCCGCGGCCGTGATGATCGCCAGCGAGGGCCAGAACCTCGAAACCTCCGACGGCGAGCCGCGCCACGAGCTGCTGGCGCGCGCCTACGGCCTGCGCGCCGAGGACCTGCTGTTCTTCTCCGTGCACCAGCAGGAGGACGTGGGGCACGTGGAGCAGGGCCTGGACCTGGTGTCCGAGCTTTGCGGCACCGAGCGGATGCAGCGCGAGGCGCTGGAGGCCGTGGGCCGCACCTGCGGGCTGTTCTACGCGATGTACGAGAACATGTTCCGCGAGTACTGCGGCGGTGGCTCGGCTGCCGTGCGCGAGCCCGTGGCCGCCCTGGCCTGACGGGAGCGGACATGACCGGCAACGACCGCTACCTCATCCACCGCCTGGTGACGCTGGGCTTCGTGGTGATGTTCCTGTCCACCACGATCAAGGGCGCGTACCAGATGTACTTCGTGCCGCTGGCCGAGCACTTCGGGCGCGGGCGCACGGACTTCGCCTGGTCGGGCGCGCTGTTCATGCTCGTCACGGGGCTGATGTCGCCCGTGGTGGGCGCGCTGAGCGACCGCATCGGTCCGCTGCGCACGGTGGTCCTCGGTGCGGTGGCGGGGGGGGTGTCGATGCTGGGCACCACGGCGTTCGCGCACTCGCTGCCGGTGTTCATCCTGGCCTACGGCATCGGCGGGGCCTTCGCGCTGGCGGCCATGACCTACGTGCCCATGGGCGTGCTGGTGGACCGGCTGTTCGAGCACAAGCGCAAGGGCTTCGCCTTCGCCATCGTCACCAACGGCACCTCCATCGGCTTCATCGTGCTGTCGCCACTGTGGATCGCGCTGCAGCCGCGCCTGGCTTGGACCGAGGCCTTCGCGGCGGTGGGCGTGCTGCTGGCGGGGCCGGTGGCGCTGCTGGCCTGGTTCGGCGCGCGCTCGATGCAGCAGTCCGGCCTGGCCCAGCCGCCGGCCATCGCCGCCAGCCAGGGCGGCGTGTGGCGCCAGGTGTGCCGGGACCCGGGCTTCTACGTCCTGGGCCTGGGCTTCCTGGGTTGCGGCGCGACCATGGCCTTCATCGACGTGCACCTGGTGGCCTTCTGGCAGGACGGCGGCGCGCCGCGCGCGCGCATGGGCCTGAGCCTGAGCCTGCTGGGCGTGCTGGAGCTCGCCAGCGGCCTGTTCACCGGCTGGCTGGCCATGCACTGGAAGAAGCACTCGCTGCTGGCGGGCTTCTATCTGATGCGCTCGGTGGCGATGCTGCTGCTGCTGGCTAGCGGCAGCGAGTGGCAGACCGTGGGCTTCGCGGTGGTGTTCGGTGCCAGCTACCTCGGCACCGTGGTGGTCACGTCGATGTACTGCTTCGAGCGCTACGGCGCGGCCATCAAGGGGCAGGTGTTCGGACTGCTGTTCCTGATGCACCAGGTCGGCGCCTTCGCGTCGGTGCAGCTGGGCGCCTGGGGCTACGACCGCGGCGGCAACTACGACGGCGTCGTGGCCGCGCTGGCCCTGCTCACGGCGCTGGGCGGGCTGGCGAGCTTCCTCGGCCTGCGCGACCGCGCCGAGGCCGCCGCCGGGCGGCCGGTCCTGGCGCGCACCCGCACCGAGTAGCGGCCGGCCCTGGCTTTCGTCTTCCGTCACCACTTCCCACCCACTGGCAGGGGTCAGACATGAACGCATACCGCAGGGCCACCCGGGCCGTCCACGAGGCGCATTACCAGGATCTGTCCGACGCGCATTGCGAGCCCGTCGCCATGACGTCGGCCTACGTCTTCCGGTCGGCGGCCGATGCCGCGCGCAAGTTCAACGGCAGCGCCAAGGGCAACGTCTATTCGCGCTTTTCCAACCCGACGGTGCGCGCCTTCGAGCAGCGCCTGGCCGCCATGGAGGGGGCGCAGGACGGCGTGGCCTTCGCCTCGGGCATGGCGGCCATCGCGGCGCTGGGGCATGCCTGGCTGGAGGCGGGCAAGAACGTGGTGGTCTCGCGCGACGTGTTCGGCACCACGCTCACGGCCTTTCGCAACTACTTCGGCAAGCTGGGCGTGCAGGTGCGCACGGTGGACCTGACCAAGCTCGACGCCTGGCGCCGCGCCATCGACGCCAACACCCGGCTGGTGTTCCTGGAGTCGCCCTCCAACCCGTTGCAGCAGGTGGGCAACATCCGCTCCATCGCGGCGCTGGCGCATGCCTGCGGCGCGCTGGTGGCGGTGGACAACACCATGCTCACCCCGGTGTTCCAGAACCCGCTGGAGCAGGGCGCCGACGTGGTGGTGCACTCGGCGGGCAAGTACATCGACGGCCAAGGCCGCTGCGTTGCCGGCGCCGTGCTGGGCAGCGAGCGGCTGATGGCCGAGCTGCGGGGCGTGCTGCGCACGCTGGGCGGCACCCTGAGCGCCAGCAACGCGTGGATGCTGCTCAAGAGCCTGGAGACGCTGGAGCTGCGCGTGCGCGGCGCCAGCCGCAGCAGCGAGCAGCTCGCGCGCTGGCTCGGCGCGCACGGCCGCGTGGCCCGCGTGTACTACACCGCCATGGCCGAGCACCCGCAGCGCCCGCTGATCCTGCAGCAGCAGAGCGGGCACGGCGCGGTGTTCAGCTTCGAGGTGGGGCAGTCGCAGGAGGACGCCTGGCGCTTCGTGGACGCGCTCAAGCTGGTGGCCATCGCCACCAACATCGGCGACACCCGCTCCATGGTCACGCACCCGGCCTCCACCACGCATTGCCGGCTCACGGCGGAGGAGCGGCGGCTCAGCGGCATCCGCGACAACCTGGTGCGGCTGTCGGTGGGCCTGGAGGACGCGGCCGACCTGATGGCCGACCTCGACGAGGCGCTGAGCGTGGTGCCCATGCGCGAGCCCGAGCCCGACGAGTACGAGCGCGGCGCGGCGGCCTGCATGGAAGAGGAGGAGGACGGCCTGCACGTGCCGTCCTGAGCCCGGGGTCGCGCGATGCTGCTCGAAGCCCTGGTCAGGCTGATGCTGGCGGCCAGCCTGGCGCTGCCCTTCCTGCTGCCCGCGCGGCGCTGCCGCTCACCGCGGCACGCGCGCGCCTGGCTGCTCACCATGGCGCTGGCCTTCGTGGCCGGGCTGCTGGTGGACCCGCTGGCGCTGGGCCGCCTGCGGGCGGACGACGGCGTGCTGATGCGGGCGGCTTGCGCGTATTGAGCGTCGTCATTCCGGCGAAAGCCCAGTGCCGTCTCTGGCCCAGCACCTGGCCCAGGCGCGGCGCGATCAGCCGCGCCATCATGTCGGCGCCGCCGCCAGGCGGGTAGCTCACGACCAGGGTGACGGGCTTGCCGCCGGCCGCGCGCGACAGTCCGGGAGCGGCCTGCAAGGCGGTGGCGGCCAGCAGGCGCCGGCGCGAGCGGGAAGCGGGGGCAGCCTTTCCTGTCAGGCGCCGGGCATCGCCTCCCCCGGCAGCCACAGCTCGAACACCGCCCCGCTGTCCCCGTCGTCCCGGTTGCGCGCCCGCAGCGCTCCGCCGTAGCGCTCCACCAGCCCGTGGCTGATCCACAGCCCCAAACCCGTGCCGTCGTGCTTGGTGGTCATGAAGGGCTTGAACAGGTCTTGCAGCACCTCCGGCGCCAGCCCGGGGCCGCTGTCGGTCACGGCCAGCAGCACGCCGTCGCTTTCGTCGCGGGTCGAAAGCGTGAGCACGCCGCCGTGGGCCATGGCCTGCAGCGCGTTGAGCAGCAGGTTCACCAGCACCTGCTGCAGCTCCTGGCGGTTGATGGCGGCCGTGCGGGTGTGGCTGAAATCCTTGCGTACCTGCACCCCGCTGCGCGCGAGCTGCGGGCCCACCAGGCGCAGGCAGTCCTGCAGCGCCTGCGAGGGCTCCACCGCCTGCACGTAGCCGGCGTACTCGGTGGGCCGGGCGAACTGCAGCAGCTGCGCCACGATCAGCCGCATGCGCTCGACCTGCTCGTCGGCCAGCTTCAATTCGTCGCGCACGCTGTCCACGTGCTCGCCCAGCAACTCGCGCATCAGGTCCAGGTTGCCCTGCAGCACGGCAATGGGGTTGTTGACCTCGTGCGCGATGCTGGCCGTGAGCTGGCCGATGGCGGCCATCTTCTCGCTGCGCAGCAGCTGCCGCTGCGCCGCCTGCAGCTCGCGCGTGCGCGCCTCGACCTTGGCGTCCAGCTCGGCATTGGCCTCGCGCAGCGCGCGCGTCTGCGCGTCCACGGTGTCCAGCAGCCCGTCCAGGTGCGCGCCCAGGGCATCCAATTCCTCGCTGCCCTGCAGCGGCCCCACGCGCGCCGGCTGGCCGGCCTGCACCGCGCGCATGGTGCGCGTCATGCGCCCCAGCGGCCGGTACAGGTCGCGCGCGCGGCGCAGCGACAGCCAGGCCGCCGCGCCCATCACGGCGAAGAACAGCACGCCGATGCCCAGCAGCGCGCCCGCCTTCAGCCGCGTGAAGGGCTGCTCCAGGAAGCCCACGTACAGCATGCCCACGCGCCGGCCCTGCCCGTCGGTGAGGGGGGCGTAGGCCGAGACGTACCAGTCGTCCACCACGAAGGCGCGGTCCAGCCAGGTGCTGCCGCGGCCCAGCACCGCCTCGCGCACCTCCCGCGACACGCGCGTGCCGATGGCGCGGCGCGCGCCGTCGCCGTCGAAGAGCCGCACGTTGGTGGTCACGCGCAGGTCGTCCAGGAACAGCGTGGCCGTGCCGCGGCTGCCGAAAGGCAAGGCGCCCTCGGGATAGACGATCTCGTTGAGGTGGTCGATGAAGTCCAGGTTGCGGTTGAGCAGCAGCCCGGCTTGCAGGTAGGCGCGCACGCGGCCGCGCTCGTCCGTCACCGGCGCGCGGCCCATCAGCACCAGGGCGCGCTCCTCGGCCGTACGCTCCGTGGGCGCGGCGTTGCGCGTGGGCAGCAGCGGCACCGCCACGCGCGACTGCAGCGTGGGCGCGAGCAGCCCGAAGTCCTGCGGCGCGAGCACCTCCACCGCCGCGCGTTGCGCCGGGCCTTCGAACCAGCCGGCGCGGCTGTCCACCGGCGGCGCGCCGAAGTCCGTGACCAGCAGCCGGCCCTCGGCGTCGCGCAGGTTGACGAAATCCAGCTTCTCGCGCGCCTTGAAGCGCTGCAGCAGCGCGCCGAGCTCCGCCGTCGAGGCGCCGCGCGCCAGGGCCGAATGCAGCGCCTGCGACTCCGCCAGCGCCGTGGCGCTGCCGCTCATCTCGGAGCGCACGCGCTCGAAGTAGCCGTGCGCCACCGCCAGGTCCGAGCGCACCTTGGTCACCAGCAGGGCATCCAGCGCCTGGTTGCCCCACAGCCACAGCGCCAGCCCCAGCAGCGGCAGCGCCACGCCCGCGGGCAGCAGCGCCAGGGTCAGGAGCTGGCGGCGGATGGAGGGGGGGTGAGTCATGCGGGCGGCCGTATGACCGAATTGGCCGAAGCGCACATGTCGTCATCCCGTTGCGGGCCCATGGCTGTCTGGGGCAGGTGGGCGGCTGTAGTCAGTTCGTGCATGACGATGCTTTTTCTCCGGCCCACCCTACGGCGCGCGGTTGGCCCTCACACCCCCGCCTGCCACTCCGCCCAGCGCCGCTCCAGCGTGCGCCGCGAGATGCCCAGCAGCGCCGCCGCGCGCGTCTTGTCGCCGCCCACGGACTCCAGCACCGACAGGATGTGCCGCTTCTCCAGCGTCTGCAGGTCGGTGGGCGCGGCGCCGGAAGCCGTGCCAGCGCCCGCGCGCGGCTGCGGCGCGGGCTCCAGCCCGGGGTAGAGCGCCTGCACGTTGAGCGCGCCCAGGATCAGCGAGCGCTCCACCAGGTTGCGCAGCTCGCGCACGTTGCCCGGCCAGTCGTACTGCAGCAGGTAGGCCATCTGCGCGTCGCTGACCTCGATGGGCTCCAGCCCCAGCTGCGGCGCCAGCGTGGCGATGAAGTGCGACACCAGCGCCGGTAAATCCTCCTTGTGCGCGCGCAGCGGCGGCAGCGTGATCTCCATCACCTGCAGCCGGTAGTACAGGTCCTTGCGGAAGCGCCCGGCGCGCACCTCCTCGGCCAGCGCGCGGTTGGTGGCCGCGACGATGCGCACGTCCACCGGGATCTGCTGCTCGCTGCCCACGGGGCGGATGCGCCGCTCCTCCAGCACGCGCAGCAGCGCCGCCTGCTGCGGCAGCGGCAACTCGCCGATCTCGTCCAGGAACAGCGTGCCGCCCTGCGCGTAATAGAACAGGCCGTCGCGCGCCTTGGCCGCGCCGGTGAAGGCCCCGCGCGCGTGGCCGAAGAGCTCGCTGTCGATCAGCTCGGGCGAGAGCGTGGCGCAGTTCACCGGCACGAAGGGCCCGGCCGCGCGCGGGCTGCGCGCGTGCAGCGCCAGCGCCGCCAGCTCCTTGCCGGTGCCCGATTCGCCCGACAGCAGCACGGTGCTGGGCACCGCGGCGGCCCGCTGCAGCGCGTGCTGCAGCGACGCCATGGCCGTGGAGTTGCCCACGAAACCGTCCAGCGGCGAGGGCGGCGTCTTCTCCGACAGCGTGCGGCGAAGGATGAAGTTCTCGCGCGCCAGCCGGGAGCGCTCCAGGCACTGCGCCATCGCGTTGAGGATCTGCGCGATGCGAAAGGGCTTGAGGATGAAGTCCGATGCGCCGGCGCGCAGGGCTGCGATGGCGGTGTCGAGGTCCGCGAAGGCCGTGATCAGGATGACTTCGCCGGAGTGGCCCTGCTCGCGCAGCTCCCGCAGCAGCTCGATGCCGCTCTTGCCCGGCAGCGCGATGTCCAGGATCAGCAGGTCGAAGCGATGCTGCGCGCAAAGCTGCGCCGCCTCCTCGGCGCTGCCCGCGGCCAGCACCTGGCCGCAGCGCGTGGCCAGCGTTTTGGTCAGGAAGTTGCGCATGCCTTCCTCGTCGTCCACCACCAGCACGCTGGCCAGCGGCCAGCGCTCGGCGGGGGAGGGAGGCAGGGAATCAGGGGTCACTTCAGAACTTCAGGAAAAGCCGGCAGGCGGTGAAAGGGAGGGGCGCCGGGGCGCGCCGCGGCGGGCCGGATTGTAGGAAGCCCCCCCGAAATGGGTAGCCGGGTTGGCGCAACGGCGCCGGGACGCGTCGCGACAACTTGTCGCGCGCCATCGCGCCAAGTTGTCGCGCTGCTGCGCCGCAGCAAGCCTTGAACCGCCGCAAGTCCTTGACGCCAAAGGGCTTATGGGCCGCACGCAACTTGGTACGGGCCGTGCAACAGCTTCCGTCGCCAACCTGCCGCCGCCTCTTAGGCACGGCCTTGCATAGCCCTGAACCCCGCCGCGCCCCGTGCCTGGAGCGCGGCACACCGAGACGGCCCAAGCCCGATGCGCTGCCGGCCGCACCCCGAACGACGAACCGCCGAGGAGAAGCCATGAGCGAGCCCCAATCCAAACTGTCGCGCCGCCGCGCGCTGGCCGGCGCCGGCACCGTGGGTGCCCTGGCCGCCGCTGCGGCCGTGCTGCCCAAGGGCGATCCCGCGCCCGCCCCGGTGGCCGCTGCGCAGCCCGCCGCCGAGCCCGCCAAGCGCGACGGCTACCAGGTCACGCCGCACGTGCTGCGCTACTACCAGACGGCGCGCATCTGATCCGGCTCCCGGATCGCAGCTGAAACATTTCCTCGTCATGCCCGCGCAGAGCCTGCCCCCGTGCAGGCGGGGGCGGGCATCCACGCATCGCCGGGATGCAAGCCCGGTCCACGTGGACACCCGCCTGCGCGGGCGTGACGGGACATTGAAGAGGTCCCTCTCCATGTTGCTCACGCGCAAGAGCGCCACGCCGGCCGCCGCCGGCCAACCGTCCTCGGGCCTGGTCTCCAGCCTGACCCGTGGCATCGACGCCTTCAACCGCCGCGCCATCGGCACCCTGGACCGCCGCGCCTTCCTGCGCCGCTCGGGCCTGGGCGTGGGGGCGGGCATTGCCGCCTCGCAGCTCAGCCTGGTGCAGAAGGCCCAGGCCGCCGACAAGCCCGCCGCCGCCGCGGCCGACGGCAGCCGCAAGGTGGAAGTCAAGCGCACCGTGTGCGGCCACTGCTCGGTGGGCTGCGCGGTGGACGCCGTGGTCGAGAACGGCGTGTGGGTGCGCCAGGAACCGGTGTTCGACTCGCCCATCAACATGGGCGCGCACTGCGCCAAGGGCGCCGCGCTGCGCGAGCACGGCCACGGCGAGTACCGGCTCAAGTACCCGATGAAGCTGGTGGACGGCAAGTACCAGCGCATCAGCTGGGACCAGGCCCTCGACGAGATCAGCGCCCGCATGCTGGAGCTGCGCAAGCAGAGCGGCCCGGACGCGATGTACGTCGTGGGCTCGTCCAAGCACAACAACGAGCAGGCCTACCTGCTGCGCAAGTGGATGAGCCTGTGGGGCAGCAACAACTGCGACCACCAGGCGCGCATCTGCCACTCCACCACCGTCGCGGGCGTCGCGAACACGTGGGGCTACGGCGCGATGACCAACTCCTACAACGACATGCAGAACGCCAAGGCGGCGCTCTACATCGGCTCCAACGCGGCGGAAGCGCACCCGGTGTCGATGTTGCACCTGCTGCATGCCAAGGAGAACGGCTGCAAGGTGATCGTGGTCGATCCGCGCTTCACCCGCACCGCGGCCAAGGCCGACGAGTACGTGCGCATCCGCTCGGGCACCGACATCGCGTTCCTGTTCGGCGTGATGCACCACATCTTCAAGAACGGCTGGGAGGACCAGCAGTACCTCCACGACCGCGTCTACGGCATGGAGAAGGTGCGCGAGGAAGTGCTGGCCAAGTGGACGCCGGACAAGGTGCAGGAGGTCTGCGGCGTTGATGGCGAAACGACCTTCAGGGTCGCCAAGACGCTGGCCGAGAACCGCCCCGGCACCATCGTGTGGTGCATGGGCCAGACCCAGCACAGCATCGGCAACGCCATGGTGCGCGCCTCGTGCCTGCTGCAGCTGGCGCTGGGCAACGTGGGTAAATCGGGCGGCGGCACCAACATCTTCCGCGGCCACGACAACGTGCAGGGTGCCACCGACGTGGGCCCCAACCCCGACTCGCTGCCCGGTTACTACGGCCTGGCCGAGGGTGCGTGGAAGCACTTCGCCAAGGTCTGGGGCCTGGACTTCGAGGACATCAAGAAGCGCTACGCCCCGGGGATGTTGACCAAGCCCGGCATCACCGTCTCGCGCTGGATCGACGGCGTGCTGGAGAAGAACGAGCTCATCGACCAGGACCCGAACCTGCGCGGCGTGATCTTCTGGGGCCACGCGCCCAACTCCCAGACCCGCGGCCTGGAGATGAAGCGGGCGATGGACAAGCTCGACCTGCTGGTCGTGATCGATCCCTTCCCCAGCGCCACCGCCGGCATGGCGGCCATGCCGGGGCGTCCCGAGGACGCCAACCCCAACCGCGCCGTGTACCTGCTGCCGGCGTGCACGCAGTTCGAGACCAGCGGCTCCTGCACCGCCTCCAACCGCTCGCTGCAGTGGCGCGAGAAGGTGATCGAGCCGCTGTGGGAGAGCCGCACCGACCACATGATCATGGCCCAGCTGGCCGACAAGCTCGGCTTCGGCAAGGAGTTCACCCAGGGCTACAAGATGGTCCCGGGCAAGGGGAACATGCCGGAGATCGAGCCCGAGTCGGTGCTGCGCGAGATCAACCGGGCCGTCTGGACCATCGGCTACACCGGCCAGAGCCCCGAGCGGCTGAAGGCGCACATGCGCAACATGCACGTCTTCGACGTCAAGACGCTGCGCGCCAGGGGCGGCATCGACAAGGCCACCGGCTACAGCCTCGACGGCGACTATTTCGGCCTGCCCTGGCCCTGCTACGGCACGCCGGAACTGAAGCACCCGGGCTCGCCCAACCTCTATGACACCAGCAAGCACATCATGGAGGGTGGCGGCAACTTCCGCGCGAACTTCGGCGTGGAGCGCGAGGGCGTGAGCCTGCTGGCCGAGGACGGCTCGTATTCCAAGGGCGCCGACATCACCACCGGCTACCCCGAGTTCGACCACCTGTTGCTCAAGAAACTGGGCTGGTGGGGCGAGCTGACCGAGGCCGAGCAGAAGGCCGCCGAGGGCAAGAACTGGAAGACCGACCTCTCCGGCGGCATCCAGCGCGTGGTGATGAAGAACCACGGCTGCCACCCCTTCGGCAACGCCAAGGCGCGCGCCGTGGTGTGGAACTTCCCCGATCCGATCCCGCAGCACCGCGAGCCGATCTACTCCAACCGCCCGGAGCTGATCGCCAAGTACCCGACGCACGACGACAAGAAGGCCTTCTGGCGCCTGCCCACGCTCTACAAGAGCGTGCAGGAGAAGAACAAGGACATCGGCCAGCGCTTCCCGCTGATCATGACCAGCGGCCGCCTGGTGGAGTACGAGGGCGGCGGCGAGGAGACGCGCTCCAACCCGTACCTGGCCGAGCTGCAGCAGGAGATGTTCGTCGAGCTCAACCCCAAGGCCGCCAACGACCGGGGCATCCGCAACGGCGAATTCGTGTGGGTGAGGACGCCGACCATGGAAGCGGTGCCGGGCTTCAAGGGCATCCGCGTCAAGGCGCTGGTGACCGAGCGCGTCAACGAGGAGACGGTCTTCCTGCCCTTCCACTTCTCCGGCCGTTGGGGTGGCATCGACCTCGCGCGGTACTACCCGCAGGGCGCCATGCCCGTGGTGCGCGGCGAGGCGGTCAACACCGCCACGACCTACGGCTACGACAGCGTGACCATGATGCAAGAGACCAAGACGACGCTCTGCCAGATCGAGCGCGCCTGAGGCCTGCAGCCATAGAAAGAAGGACCTGACATGGCCCGAATGAAATTCCTGTGCGACGCCGAGCGTTGCATCGAGTGCAACAGCTGCGTCACCGCCTGCAAGGCCGAGCACGAGGTGCCCTGGGGCGTGAACCGCCGCCGCGTGGTCACGCTCAACGACGGCGTGCCCGGCGAGAAGAGCATCTCCGTGGCGTGCATGCACTGCTCCGACGCGCCGTGCATGGCGGTGTGCCCGGTGGACTGCTTCTACCGCACCGACGAAGGGGTGGTGCTGCACGACAAAGACGTGTGCATCGGCTGCGGCTACTGCAGCTATGCCTGTCCCTTCGGCGCGCCGCAGTTCCCCACCAACGGCACCTTCGGCCTGCGCGGCAAGATGGACAAGTGCACCTTCTGCGCCGGCGGCCCCGAGGCCAACGGCTCCGAAGCCGAGTTCGAAAAGTACGGGCGCAACCGTCTGGCCGAAGGGAAGCTGCCGATCTGCGCCGAGATGTGCTCGACCAAGGCGCTGCTGGGCGGCGACGGCGACGTGGTGGCGGACATCTTCCGCCAGCGCGTGGTGCAGCGCGGCAAGGGCAGCGAGGTGTGGGGCTGGGGCACGGCCTACGGCAAGCCCTCGCAGCCGCAGCAGGGCAGCGGCGGCCCCAAGGCCGAGCCGGTGAAGGCGGAGGTGAAGTCGTGAGCGCGCGCCTGATGCTCATCGTGGCCGCCGCGGCGGCGCTCTCGGCCCTGGCGGCCTGCGGCGAGCGCTCGCAGGAGCTGGGCGCCAAGCGCGTCAAGGCCGACACGCCGGCCCACACCGGCGGCCAGGCCGCGTACAACGCCCCGGGCTGGAACGCCGGCGAGCGCGCCAGCTGGGAGCAGCAGCTGCGCACCCGCGCCCAGGGCCAGAACGAGTATTCGCGCTCGCCCGCCGCGGCGCCGCAGCAGTGACGCCATCCAAGGAGAGGCCATGCGAGGCTTGATCCAGAAACTCCTGCTGGCCGTGGCGCTGGCCGGTGCCGGCCTGCCGGCGCTGGCGCAGTCCGCGGCCGGCGCGGGCGCCTCGGCGCCGGCCGGCTTCGTCGCGCCGGCCGAGCCGCGCGCCGATGAAACCAACGCCGAGCGCGCCAGGAGCCAGCCCGGCAACAACGCGCCGATGTGGCGCGGCGTGCGCGAGAGCGGCGTCGTCGAGGGCTTCACCACGCTGCCCGGCGTGGAGAAGGGCGTGCTGATCCAGCGCTTCACGCAGTACCCGGGCTCGACGCTGACCAACGCCGGCGAGGCCTGGCGCCAGGTGCGCAACCGCTGGCTCATCCCCTACGGCGGCTCGCTGCTGCTGATCGTGGCGGTGGCCATCGGGCTGTTCTACTGGAAGCGCGGCCCCATGGGCCACGACGACCACGCGCCCCCGACCATCGAGCGCTTCACGCCGCTGGAGCGCGCCACGCACTGGGTCAACGCCGGCGCGTTCCTGCTGCTGGCCGTCTCGGGCATCGTGATGGCCTTCGGGAAGTTTTTCCTGCTGCCCGTGATGGGCACGGCGCTGTTCGGCTGGCTCAGCTACGCGCTCAAGACCGCGCACAACTTCGCCGGCCCGGCCTTCGCCGTGTCGATGGTGGTGATGCTGCTCATGTTCGCGCGCGACAACTGGCCCAGGGCCTGGGACTGGCAGTGGGCGCTCAAGGGCGGCGGGCTCTTCACCGGCCGGCACGTGCCCTCGCACCGTTTCAACGCCGGCGAGAAGACGCTGTTCTGGGTCGGCATGTTCTGGCTGGGCAGCATGGTGGTGGGCTCCGGGCTGGTGCTGGACAAGCTCATCCCGGACATGGACTACACGCGCGGCCAGATGCACTGGGCGCACATGCTGCACGCCGCCTCGACGATCCTGATCATGTGCCTGTTCATGGGCCACATCTACATGGGCTCGATCGGCGTGAAGGGCGCCTACCGCGCCATGCGCACCGGCTACGTCAGCGAGGACTGGGCGCGCGAGCACCACGAGCTGTGGTTCAACGACGTCAAGGCCGGGAAGATCCCCGCGCAGCGCTCGGCCGGCGCCACGCCGCCCGCGACCCCCATCGCCACGCCCCGCGCGTGATGCGTTCAGGAATCCAGACCATGAAGAAAGCATTCATTCCCGCCCTGGCGCTGAGCCTGGCCGCCGGGGCCGCATGGGCCAAGCTGCCGCCGCCGTCCGACGAGGCCAAGGCCAAGGCCGAGGAAGCCAGGGCCAAGGCGGCGTGGAGCGACAAGGTTGCCGCTTATCAACTGTGCAAGGCCAGCGACCGCGTGGCCGCGCGCACCCTGGACGAGCAGAAGAAAGCCGGCAAGCCGGCGGGTGAGGTGGTGGCGACACCGGCCTGCGCCGACCCGGGCCCCTTCGTGTACACGCCGGCCGAGGCCGCCGCTGCCGCACCCGCGGCCCCCGCGACGACGGCTGCTGCAGCGCCCGCCGCCCCGGCAGTGCCCCCCCAGAAGCCCTGAAAGCCGAGGGCCCGTAGCATGGCTGCCATGCAACCCGTCTCGAAGATGCCCTTGCTGCCGCGCCTGACCGACACCGGCGCGGCGCTCACGCGCGAGGTCGAGGTGCTGGACGAGTACGGCCAGCGCCGCGTGCTGCACATGCCCAACGAGCGGGCGCTGACCGTGTTCGTGGACAAGCGCGAACTGGTCACGCTCATGACGCTGGGCGCGGCGCCGGAGCTGCTGGTGCTGGGCTACCTGCGCAACCAGCGCCTGGTGGCCTCGGTGGAGGAGGTGGAATCGATCACGGTGGACTGGGAAGTCTCGGCCGCCGCCGTGAGGACGCGCGAGGGCGTGCGGGACTTCGAGCGCAAGACGGCCAAGCGCATCGTGACCACCGGCTGCGGCCAGGGCACGGTGTTCGGCGACGCGATGGCGAGCTTCGAGGAGCTGCGCCTGCCCTCGGCGGCGCAGGCGCGCATCCGCCAGTCCACGCTGGCGGCGCAGCTGGAGCGCATGCGCCAGATGCAGATGGAGAGCATCCACCGCAAGGCGGGCTCGGTGCACGGCTGCGCGCTGTTTCGTGGCAGCGAGCTGTTGTGGTTCGTGGAGGACGTGGGGCGCCACAACGCCATCGACGCCATCGCCGGCTGGATGTGGATGCATGGCGTGGACGGGGCTGACAAATGCTTCTACACGACCGGGCGGCTGACCAGCGAGATGGTGATGAAGGCGGCGCAGATGGGCGTGCCCATCGTGGTGAGCCGCAACGGCGTGACGCAGATGGGCCACGAGCTGGCCACGCGGCTGGGCATGACGCTCTTCGGGCGCGCGGCCAACCGCCATTTCCTGTGCTACTCGGGCTTCGAGCGCTTCGACGCCGAGCCCGAGCCCGCGCCGCCGGTGGCGCGGGTGGTGCGGTCGAGCTGAACCGCACCCGCAGGCCCAACGGGCCTGCCTGACATCACATCCAGCACTCGCCGGGGCATTCGGCCCGGCAAGGTCGCACGGAGCGCTGCTCCCGCGCCGTGCTTCGGCTTGCTGTTCCCGCGCACCCGCGTCGAACGCGGCTGCAGTCGCTTTGGCGGCTGCCGATCAAGTCCCGTCCCAATGGCGCACTTCTCGGGTGCATTCCTGGCCGTGATTTGCATCAGCCAGCCAAAGCGCTGGTAGCCTTGCTTACACCTCATGTATCCAAATGAGTTTGTCAAATTTCACACACGGCAGCGCGTTGCCAAGAGATATGCAGGGGGAAAAGACACCAGTACGGCTTTACGATGCAGCATTCCAGGGTGCTAATATTGATACTGAAGTATCCATTTAGTATCAGCACTGGCTTTTACTAACAATCCCCCCTGCATCCCTGCCTCTGAGGACTTTGCCCATGTTCATCTGCAAGAAAGCCCCGCTCGCTGCTGCCGCTGCCCTCGTTGTCGTTGGTCTCGCCGGATGTTTCGGTGGGGGCGGGGATGGCCCGGCCCATACGGAAGGTTGGATGGTCGATGGCTACGTCGAGGGTGGCACGGTCTTCTGCGACCTGGACAAGGATGGCGTGCTCGACTCCGGCGAGCCCTCCACCACGACCGACGCGAATGGCAAGTTCGCAGTCCATTACTGCGAAGCGCCCCTTGTGGGCTTCGGTGGCAAGAACACGGACACCGGCTTCGACTTCACCGGCGTGATGAAGGCCCCCGCGCAGAGCCAGTACCTCACGCCGCTGACCACGCTGATCGTCGAGGGCGTGAAGGAAGAAACCCTGGTGGCGCTGCTGGGCCTGCCCCCTGGCACGAAGCTGACCGCCACCGACCCGACCACGAACCTGGCGGTCTACACGGCCACGCTGGCCGTGCAGCAGTACATCGCCCAGCTGGCCGCGACGCTCGCCGGTGATGCTGACCCGCAGGCGTTCTACGCCAAGGTGGCCTTGTCGCTGGCCACCGTCTTGAAGAACGCGCCGGCGGGCACGACGCTGATTTCGGCATCGGGCCTGAACTCCACGCTGCTGGAGGAGGCGGCCAAGAGCGCCGCGGGCTCCGCCATCGACCTCGCCAACCTCAAGGCCGTGCTGGCCGACATCAAGGGCCAAGCTGACCAGTTTCTGCGCGCGGCCTCGCTGGATGCTCTGACGACGCTGTCCAAGGCGCTGCAGGACCCCGCCGTCAAGATCGATCCGGCTGCGGGCACGAAGTTCTTCGCCCTGCAGGATGACTCCATCCAGTTCGGTGCCGAATCCAAGACGCTGGCCGAGCTGGGTTCTGGTATCACGCTGAGCAACTTCGACAAGATCAGCCTGAAGGCCGTCGTCACCGGCGCGCCCACCGTGGGCACCAGCGCCGTGGGCCTGTCGCTGGTTGAGCAGGGCGGCCAGAACCGTGCCCTGCAGGTGGTGCTGGACAAGGTCAACTTCACGCTGAGCGCTGGCCAACTGGCCATGACGGTGGCTTCCGACGCCAACATCCACCTGCACGGCAAGAAGGCCAATGGCGGCACCGTCAGCTACACCGGCCCGCTGGGCACCATCCAGAAGCCGGTGACCGTCACCGACAACACCCTGACGCTGGATTACAGCGCCATGGTGAAGAAGGCGCTGGAGACGGCTACCGATGAGAACAAGCCGACGCTGGAGAGCTACCTGAACGTCACCGGCACCTTCCAGGTCACGGCCGCCATCTCCAACTTCAACCTGCGCAAGGCCGACGGCGGCGCGCTGGCGCAGACCGTGGTGAGCGTCCCCAACACCACCGGCAACGTCGCCGGCGCGGGCTTCACCGGCAAGGTCACGGTGCTCGCGAACTGATCGCCGTACCCGGTCTCTGACCCCCTAGCGCAAGAAGCGGCTTGGTCCCAAGCCGCTTCTTTTTTTGTTCCACGATGAAGTGCCCCCGTGCGGGTGCTCCAGGCCCGAACCGCTGCCGTCTGCATCATGTCGTTCCTCAAACGTCGCGTCGTCCTCAATGTGCGCCCACATCGCTGCCACGGTGTGCGGACCCTGGGTGCATTGGTCGCTTTCTCGGCGCTGTCCTGCGTGGCAGTGGCTGCGCCGCTGGATGCGCTGCTGAGCACGCAGCCTGCGCATGTGGGCGCGCCGGATTCATCGGTCGAACTGGAACTGGGCTACGACGTGGCGAACGACCGGGTGGACTTCCTGCACCTGCGTCCCGACGGCGCCTCCACCTCCTCGGGCGACTACTACGGCCGTACCCTGCGTGCAGCCTGGGACCTGACGCCGCGGCTGCGCCTGGAAGGCGGACTGGCCAAGCGCCGGCTGGTGTTCAAGAGTTTCGATGCGGACGTGACGACCTGGCAGGTGGCCGCGCAGTATCTGGTCCTGGGCGCCGATCCGAAGCCTTACGAGAGCCTGCGCCAGCCCCAGCTCGCGCTGCGCGCCAGCGCCTGGGGCGACAGCGCATCCGGGTTCGACCGTGAGCTCAACTACAAGGTCGGCGGCACGACCTTCCGCTCGCTGCATGCCGACAAGCCCGGGGATACGCAACTGCAATTCGATGTGATCGGCGGCTGGCCGGTGACCGCGAACCTGCACCTCAACGGCATCGCGGGCATCGGCTACAGCAGGGTCACGCTGGACAGCGTCTCGGGTCAGGCCGTCCGCAGCAATGGCGACCTGTGCGATGTGCTGCTCACACGGGCGGAGCTCCGCGCCGTCTGTGTCAAGAAAAACGGGGGCAGAACGACGCTGATCGAACCCAGCGGCGACAACGAGTTCGGCGTGGACATCAACAAGGAAGCGCGCTACCACGCGCTGACCTACCAGGCCGGCATCAATGCCACGTGGCGCAGCGGGGACTGGCTGTTCCGCGGCGGCCTGCTGCACATGACGCACCGGCGCAGCGACGTGGAGGACGCCGTCAAGACCCGCGGCGGCTCGCCCGTGCGCAGCAACCAGGTGCTCGTGCTGGAGGCCGGCTACAAGCCCACGGCCAAGTCGCTGGTGTTCCTGCGCGGCCAGATGATGACGCACCAGTTCGCGGGCGAGTTGCCCATGACCTACAACAGCGTTAGCGCCGAGCAGTTCGACAAGCGCTACGGCTTCCTGACCCTGGGCCTGGCCCTCGCGTTCTGAGCCTCGGCGCCCACCGCGGCCCGTGGTGCCGCGCCCGTGCCTGACCCGCAAAAAAGCCCGGCAGTGCCGGGCTTTTTCATGCGCGGGTGGCGCGGAACGAGGCTCAGGCCAGCCGCGCCTTGTGGCGCTCGATCTGCGCGCGCACCTGCACCGGCGCCGTGCCGCCGAGCACCTGGCGCGCCTGCAGCGAGCCGCGCAGCGTCAGCACCTCGTACACGTCCTCGCCGATGGCGGCATGGAACTGCTGCAGAACGTCCAGCGGCAGCTCCGACAGGTCCACGCCGCGCTGCAGGCCGACCTTCACCGCGTGCGCCACCACCTCGTGCGCGTCGCGGAAGGGCAGGCCCTTCTTGACCAGGTAGTCCGCCAGGTCGGTGGCGGTGGCGTAGCCGCGGCGCGCGGCGCTCTCCATCGCCTCGGGCTTCACCAGGATGCCCTCGACCATCTCGGCCATGATGCGCAGCGTGTCGCGCAGCGTGTCCACGGCGTCGAACAGGGGTTCCTTGTCCTCCTGGTTGTCCTTGTTGTAGGTGAGCGGCTGGCCCTTCATCAGCGTCAGCAGCGCGGTCAGATGACCGTACACCCGCCCGGTCTTGCCGCGCGCGAGTTCCGCCACGTCGGGGTTGCGCTTCTGCGGCATGATCGACGAGCCCGTGCAGTAGCGGTCGGCCAGGTCGATGAAGGCGAAGTTCTGGCTCATCCACAGCACGATTTCCTCGGCCAGGCGCGAGACGTGCATCATCGTGATGGAGGCGAAGGCCGTGAACTCGATGGCGAAGTCGCGGTCGCTCACGGCGTCCAGGCTGTTCTGCGTCACGGCGTCGAAACCCAGCAGCCGCGCCACCATCTCGCGATCCAGCGGGTAGCTCGTGCCGGCCAGCGCCGCCGAGCCCAGCGGCAGCCGGTTGACCCGCTTGCGCAGGTCCGCCAGGCGCTCGGCGTCGCGGGCGAACATCTCCACGTAGGCCAGCATGTGGTGCGCGAAGCTCACTGGCTGCGCGACCTGCATGTGCGTGAAGCCCGGCAGGATGGTGTCCACGTTCTTCTCGGCCACGCTCACCAGCGCGCGCTGCATGCCCGAGAGCAGCGGCTGGAGCTGGTCGATCTCGCCGCGCAGCCACAGCCGCACGTCGGTGGCGACCTGGTCGTTGCGGCTGCGACCGGTGTGCAGCCGCTTGCCGGCGTCGCCCACGAGCTGCGTCAGCCGCGCCTCGACGTTGAGGTGCACGTCCTCCAGGTCCAGCTTCCACTCGAAGCTGCCGGCCTCGATCTCGGCGCGGATCTGCGCCATGCCGCGGCGGATGTCGGCCAGGTCCTGCTCGGAGATGATGCCCACGGCCTGCAGCATGGCCGCGTGCGCGAGGCTGCCCTCGATGTCGGCCTGCCACAGCCGCTTGTCGAAGTCCACGCTGGCCGTGTAGCGCTTGACCAGCTCGCTCATCGGCTCGGAAAAGAGGGCGGACCAGGCTTGCGCCTTCTTGTCGAGTTGGTTCGAGGACATAAGACCTTCAGGAAGCGTGAGGCAAACCCGCAATTTTAGTCGGCGGGTTCGCCCGGTCCGGCTGGAAGCTCGGGCAGCTCAGCCGGTATTGCGCAAGCCCGCCGCCACCCCGTTGATCGAGATGTGGATGCCGCGCTTGAGCCGCTCGTCGTTGTGCGCGGTCTCGCGCCGCCAGCGCCGCATCAGCTCCACCTGCAGGTGGTTGAGCGGGTCCAGGTACGGGAAGCGGTGCTCGATGGAGCGCGCCAGCGCCGGGTTGCTGGACAGGCGCTGCCCCTGGCCGGTGATGAGGTTCAGCGCCTCGCAGGTGCGCTGCCACTCGGCCTCGATGGCGGCGAAGATCTTCTTGCCCACGCGCTTGTCCTCCACCAGGTCCACGTAGCGCCGCGCGATGCCCAGGTCCGTCTTGGCCAGCACCATGTCCAGGTTGGACAGCAGCGTGCGGAAGAAGGGCCACTGCTTGTGCATGCGCCGCAGCAGCGCCAGCCGCTTGGCCCGCTCGGCCTCGTCCGTGCCGAGGAAGGCTTCCACCGCCGAGCCGAAGCCCGCCCAGCCCGGCAGCGCCACGCGGCACTGGCCCCAGCTGAAGCCCCAGGGGATGGCCCGCAAATCCTCGATGGCGCGCGTGGCCTTGCGCGACGCGGGGCGCGAGCCGATGTTGAGCTCGGCGATCTCGCGGATCGGCGTGGCGGCGAAGAAGTAATCGACGAAGCCCGGGGTTTCATAGACCAAATGCCGATACGCCTCGAAGCTGGCCAGGCTGAGCTCGTCGGCGGCCTGCAGGAAGGCCTTGCTGGCCCCTTTGGTCGGGTGCAGCAGCGTGGCCTCCAGCGTGGCGGCCACCAGCGTCTCCAGGTTGCGGCGGCCGATCTCGGGGTTGGCGTACTTGGAGGCGATGACCTCGCCCTGCTCGGTCAGGCGGATCTGCCCGTTCACCGTGCCCGGGGGTTGCGCCAGGATGGCCTGGTAGCTGGGGCCGCCGCCGCGGCCCACCGTGCCGCCGCGGCCGTGGAACAGGCGCAGCGTCAGGCCGTGCTGCTGGCGCAGCGGCCCGAACAGCTCCACCAGTGCGGTTTCGGCCTGGTAGAGCTCCCAGTTGCTGGTGAAGAAGCCGCCATCCTTGTTGGAGTCGCTGTAGCCCAGCATCACGTCCTGCTCGGCGCCGGAGCGCTTGACCATCTCCAGCACGCCCGGCAACGCCAGGTACTCGCCCATGATGGGCGCGGCGCGGCGCAGGTCGCCGATGGTCTCGAACAGCGGGCTGACGATGAGCTCGGCCGCCGCGTCCTCGGCCAGCAGCCCGCGCAGCAGGCCCGTTTCCTTCTGCAGCAGCAGCACTTCGAGCAGGTCGCTGACCTCCTCGGTGTGGCTGATGATGTAGTGGCGCAGCGCCGCGGGGCCGAAGGTCCGGCGCATCCGGCGCGCGGTCTCGAACACTGCCAGCTCGCTCTGCGTCCAGGGCGTGTACTCGTGTCCCATGACGCGCAGCGGGCGCGCGTCATTGAGCAGCTTCAGCAGCAGCTCGCGCTTGGCGGCCTCGTCCAGGCTGGCGTAGGCGGGCTCCAGCCGCGCGACCTTGAGCAACTCGGCGATGACGGCCTCGTGCTGGTCGGAGCTCTGGCGCAGGTCCACGGTGGCGAGATGGAAACCGAAGACCTGCACCGCGCGCATCAGCGGCGCCAGGCGCGGGGCGATCAGCGCCTCGGCGTGGTGGGTCTTGAGCGAGGCCTCGATCACGCGCAGGTCGGCCAGGAATTCATCGGCGCTGAGGTAGGGGTTCTGCGGCGCCACGGCATGGCGCAGCGCCTCGGTGCCGGTGAGTTCAAACAGCGTCGCGGCCAGCCGCGCGTACATGCCGGTGAGGGCGCGGCGGTAGGGCTCGTCCTCGCGGTGCGGGTTGTGGTCGGGCGAACGCTCGGCCAGGGCCTGCATCTCGGCCGACACGGGCGCGAGCATCTGCGAGATGGACAGTTCGGCGCCGAGCTCGTGCACCTCCACCAGGTAGTGGCGCAGGGCAACCTCCGATTGGCGCGCCAGGGCCAGCTTGAGCGTCTCGGCCGTGACGTTGGGGTTGCCGTCGCGGTCGCCGCCGATCCAGTTGCCCATGCGCAGGAAGTTGCCGACCTGGTAGCCGGGCAGCATGTCCTCGATCTCGCGGTACAGGCGCGGGATCTGGCGCAGGAAGGTGGTGCGGTAGTAGGACAGGGCGTTGTCGATCTCGTCGGCCACCGTGAGCTTGGTGTAGCGCAGCATGCGCGTCTGCCACAGCTGCGTGATGCGCCCGCGCAGCAGCGCCTCGTTCTCGGCCAGCTCGCGCGACGTGCTCAGGTGGTCGCGCTGCGCCACCAGCTCGGCGATGGCGCGCTCGGCGTCGAGGATGCTCTTGCGCTGCACCTCGGTGGGGTGCGCGGTGAGCACCGGCGAGACGTAGGCCTGCTGCAGCGTGCGGGCGATGTCGCCGGCGCGCACGTCGGCAGCGGTGAGCTTGTCGAAGCTCGCGGCCAGCGAGCCCTCGTGCGGCGGATGGCCTTGCTGCGTCGCGGCCTGGCGCTCGTGGAACTCGCGCCGGCGCACGTGGTGGCGATCCTCGGCGATGTTGGCCAGGTGGCTGAAGTAGCTGAAGGCGCGGATGACGCTCACCGTCTGGTCCGACGACAGGTTCTTGAGCAGCTTGTCCAGGCTCTTGCCGGCACTGGTGTCGTTCTTGAGCCGGTAGGCGACCGAGAGCTGGCGCACGCGCTCGACGAGCTCGTAGGCGGCCGATCCCTCGTGTTCGCGAATCACCTCGCCCAACAACCGGCCCAGCAGTCGAATGTCTTCGACCAGCGGGCGGTTCTTCTCAGCGGCGTCGTCAGCGGGAGCAGGGCGGCGGGGCATGGGGTGGGGCTCGCAAGAAACAAAAGCGCAGATGCTAAAGGGTCGCGGTGCCGTGTCCTTTTCACGCCAGTGGCGGCTATGGCCGGGGAGGCCGTAGCGGGCGCCGATAATCCGGCCTCATGAGCAATTCACTGATCATCGCCACGCGCGAAAGCCGCCTCGCCCTGTGGCAAGCCGAGCACATGCGCGCGCTGCTGCAGCAGCGCCTGGGCGCCAGCGTGACGCTGCTGGGCATGACCACCCGGGGCGACCAGATCCTGGACCGCACGCTGTCCAAGGTCGGCGGCAAGGGGCTGTTCGTCAAGGAGCTGGAGACGGCGCTCGAAGAGGGCCGCGCGCACCTGGCGGTGCACTCGCTCAAGGACGTGCCGATGGTGCTGCCCGAGGGTTTTGCTTTGGCAGCCATCCTGGAGCGCGAGGACCCGCGCGATGCCTTCGTCTCCAACCAGTTCGAGAACCTGGATGCGTTGCCGCAGGGCGCGCGCGTGGGCACCTCCAGCCTGCGCCGCGTGGTGCAGTTGCGCGCGCTGCGTCCGGACCTGCGCATCGAGCCGCTGCGTGGCAACCTCGACACGCGGCTGCGCAAGCTCGACGAGGGGCAGTTCGACGCCATCGTGCTGGCCGCCGCTGGCTTGAAGCGCCTGGAGCTGGCGCATCGCATCCGCTCGGTGTTCGACGAGAAGCAGATGGTGCCTGCGGCCGGGCAAGGCGCGCTGGGCATCGAGGTGCGCAGCGACAACGTGGCGCTGATCCAGCAGCTTTCCACCTTCATCGACCGGCCGACCTGGCTGGCCACCATCGCCGAGCGCGCCGTCTCGCGCGCGCTGGGCGGCAGCTGCAGCATGCCGCTGGCCGCGCACGCGACCCTGGCCGGTGACCAGATGCACATCGACGTGCTGCTGGGCGAGGACCGTCCCGAAGGCGCCCGCGCACCGCTGCGCGCGCAACTGCAGGCGGTGGTGGGCGACGAAGGCCAGGCCGAGGCGCTGGGCATGCAGGCCGCGCAGGCGCTGCAGCAGCAGGGCGCGGCCGACTACCTCGGCGCTGCGCACTGAACGCCGTGGCGTCTTCCTTGCGCGTGCTCGTCACGCGCCCGCAGCCGCAGGCCGACGAATGGGTGGCGCGGCTGCGCGGCGCGGGCTTCGATGCGCTGGCACTGCCGCTGCTGCACATCGATGCGGCCGCAATGGAGCCGCTGCGCGCGGTCTGGCAGGCGCTGGCGGATGTGGCGGTCGATGCGCTGGTCTTCGTCAGCCCCAACGCCGTGAGCCACTTCTTCGCCGCGCGGCCGCCGGGGCAGGCCTGGCCGGCACCGGTGTGGGCGGCCGCACCGGGGCCCGGCACGGCGCAGGCACTGATCGATGCCGGCGTGCCGGCGGCAAGCGTGCTGCAGCCCGCGATGGATGCCGAGCGCTTCGACTCCGAGTCGCTGTGGGCGCAGATGCAGGCGCTGCCCTGGTCAGGCCGGCGCGTGGGCGTGGTGCGTGGTGAGGGCGGGCGCGACTGGCTGGCGCAGCGGCTGCAGGAGGCCGGCGCCCGGGTGGAATTCATCCAGGCCTATGGCCGCGGCGCACCGCGGCTGGATGCCGCGCAGCAGGCCCTGCTGCGGCAGGCGCTGGCCGATCCTGACGACTTCATCTGGCTGCTCAGCAGCTCGGAGGCCATCGGCCACCTGCCGGCGCTGGCGCCGCCGGGCGCGGACTGGTCCCGCTCGCGGGCACTGGCCTCGCACCCGCGCATCGCGCAGGCCGCGCGCGCGCTGGGTTTCGTGCAGGTCGCTGCCGTGTCGCCCGCCTTCGACGCCGTCTGTGCCGCATTGCGGGACGCGCAAACCCGCTCCCTACAATCCCCGCGACCGTGAATTCATCCGCTTCTCCCGCTGATGCGCCGCCGACGCCGGCGCCCACGACTTCTCCCCACCGCCGTGGCGCTTGGCGCAACTGGGTTCTGATCGGCGCTTGCGCCGTGGCCTTGGGAGCCCTGGGCCTGGGCTGGAACACCCAGCAGCGGCTGCGCGTGCTGGAGAAGGAGCTGGTCAAGCGCCAGCAGGACAGTCAGGGCGAGGCCGCGCAGGCGCTGCTGCTGGCCAAGCAGGCGCAGGATGCCTCGCGCGAGGCCGGCGCGCGCGTGGCGCTGCTGGATGCGCGCGTATCCGAGGCGGCGCTGCAGCGCACGCAGATCGAGGAGCTGATCCAGTCACTGGCGCGCTCGCGCGACGAGAACGTGGTGGCCGACGTGGACGCCGGGCTGCGCGTGGCGCTGCAGCAAAGCGCCATCACCGGCAGCACCGAGCCGCTGCTGCAGGCACTGCAGCAGGCCGACGAGCGGCTGGCGCGCTACAACCAGCCGCGCCTGGAGCGCGTGCGCCGCGCGCTGGCGCGCGACCTGGGCCGCGTCAAGGCCGTGGGCGTGAGCGATCTCTCCAACCTCACGCTGCGGCTCGACGAGTTGGTGCGCCTGGTGGACGAGCTGCCGCTGCTGGCGGCTACCGAATCGCGCCGCACGGTGCCGAGGCCGGCGGCGCGCGGCGCTTCGGCGGCCGAGGCCGGCACTTCCGGCGCGTCCTGGAACGACCAGCTCGACGCCTGGTGGCAGGCCTGGCCGGTGCGGCTGTGGGAAGAGGTGCGCTCGCTGGTGCGCGTGGCGCAGGTGCAACAGCCCGAGGCGCTGCTGCTGGCGCCGGAGCAGATGTACTTCCTGCGCGAGAACCTCAAACTGCGGCTGCTCAACGCGCGGTTGGCGCTGCTGTCGCGCCAGTACGCCACGGCGCAGTCGGATCTGCGCGACGCGCAGGCGGCGCTGGATCGCTACTTCGACTCGGGCTCGCGCCGCGTGCAGGTGGCCGCGGAGCTGCTCAAGCAGGTGACGGGGCAGGCGCGGCAAGTATCGCTGCCGCGGCCGGACGAGACGCTGGCGGCGCTGGCCGCGGCGGCGGCGGGTCGCTGATGCGCGCGGTCGTCTGGCTGGTGCTGCTCTTCGTGGCAGCCGTGGTGGCGGCCACCACGTTGGGTGCCAATGATGGGATTGCCTCGTTCTACTGGCGCGGCTGGCGCGTGGACCTGTCGATCAACCTGTTCCTGCTGGGGCTGCTGGCCGGCGTGGCGGTGTTGGTGTCAGCGTTGCAGGCACTGCGCGCGCTGGTGGGGCTGCCGCAGCGCGCGCGAGAGTGGCGCGCCCTGCGCCGCGAGCGGGCCGTGCAGGCCGCGCTGCGCCAGGCGCTGGCCGAGTTCCTGGCGGCGCGCTACACCCGTGCGCAGAAGGCGGCGCAGCGTGCGCTTGCGCTGCGCGACGCTACGCCCGAAGGCGGCGAGCAGGAACTGGCGCAGCTGTCGCACCTGCTGGCCGCCGCCAGCGCGCACCGGTTGCAGAACCGCACCGAGCGCGACGAGCAGTTGCGCCAGGCGCTGGCCACGCGCCGCGTTGCCGTGGCGCGCCCGGGTGACGATGCCGCGCTGCTGCTGGCCGCGGAATGGGCGCTGGACGACCGTGACGCGGCGCAGGCGCTGGTGCTGCTGTCGGAGCTGCCGCCCGGCACGGCCCGGCGCACGCAGGCACTGCGGCTGCGGCTGCAGGCCCAGCGTTTGGCGCAGCAGCCGCTGCAGGCGCTGCCCACGGCCCGGCTGCTGTCCAAGCACCAAGGCTTCTCCAAGCTGGCGGCGCAGGGGCTGCTGCGCTCGCTGGCCTTTCAGGCGCTGGACCAGGCACACGACCAGGACCAGCTGGAGCAGGTCTGGCAGAGCTTCGATCCGGCGGACCGGCGCGATGCCTTTGTGGCCGCGCGCGCGGCGCAGCGGGCCGCGGCGCTGGGCTCGCATGGCGACGCGCGCGCCTGGCTGCGTCCGCTGTGGGAGCGTCTCGACGAGCTCGGTGCGGACGAACGTGAGCAGATCGCGCTGGCGTTGCTGCACGCGCTGCCCGGCATGGGTGCCGACTGGCTGCCGCGGCTGGAATCGGCGTTGCAGTCTTATGCACAGGAGCCGGCAGTGGTGGTGGCGGCCGGTGCGGCCTTTGCCGAGCGCCAGCTCTGGGGCAAGGCGCGGCGACCGCTGGAGCAGTCGGCACGCGATGTGCGGCTGGACACGGCGGCGCGGCGTCGCGCCTGGCGCACGCTGGCGCAGCTCGCGCGCGAGGAGGGTGACGAGCCGCGCGCTCATGAATGCACTGAATTCGCGGCAGCACTTGATTGATGTGTGAAACTTAGTATAGAATTCAAGGCTTCGCGGCTGTAGCTCAGTTGGATAGAGTACTTGGCTACGAACCAAGGGGTCGTGGGTTCGAATCCTGCCAGCCGCGCCAATGTTTCGAAAAGCCAGCACTGGGTGCTGGTTCGTTGAACAAGTCAAGACCAGTACGCAAGTGCTGGTCGGTAAAGAAGAAAAAGCTCTCGCGTGAAAGCGCAAGGAGCTTGCAACAACAAGAAGCCCGTTGCCTGCTCAACAACAAGAGCGACGGGACGCAGCTGGGAACCGGTGCTGCGCCGGTTCTCGGTTTTGATTGACGCCCTGCCAGGTGTCACGGTTTTGGCAGTCGCCAGCGACTGAGAAAACTGACCAAAATGATCGGCTTTGAGTGGTAAAGACTTCAAAAAGCAGGTTATACTGGCGGGCTCGCAGCGGCTGTAGCTCAGTTGGATAGAGTACTTGGCTACGAACCAAGGGGTCGTGGGTTCGAATCCTGCCAGCCGCGCCAAACTAGCAAGGGCCAGCACGAAAGTGCTGGCCCTTTTGCTTTGTCTCCCACTTTTCCGGGTCTGCGTTCGGGTACGCGGCCCTTGAACTTCACGGGCACTTACCTTGCTGCCAGGGCATGACGCTCAACCGCAGGAGATTCCCATGAAAGGTGTCCACGACGAGGCTTCCTTCGCCGCCATCGACGGTATCTACCGCCAGCTCAAGAAGGGCTTGGGACGCGAGCTGGTCGATGACGGCAACGTGTTCGCGCTCATCGAGATGGCCAATCGCGATGGCGAGCAGGTGCTGGAGCAGGAACTGCGCGAATGGCAGTCGTTGTGCGGTAGCGGCATACCCAGCGGACCGACAAGGTCGGCACCGACGCCGGGCTTCAACAAGCTCAACGCCAAGCACTGACGAACGAGGGCGCACCCGTGCCACCGGCGCCGGGCGTCGGAGCGGTGTTCCCGTGCTGAAGAAGGCGCACTGCGGCGCACGCACAATCGCGCCATGAGCAAGGCATTCACGAAGGAAAGCGACGGCGACGAGGACGACGACCTGGCGCTGCCGCCGCTGCCCGCAGGCGTACGCAACTACATCACGCCGCAGGGCTACGCAAGGCTGCGCATGGAGCTGCTGCAACTCATCGACGAGGAGCGGCCCAAGACGGTGGAAGTGGTTTCCTGGGCCGCCAAGAACGGCGACCGCTCGGAGAACGGTGACTACCTGTACGGCAAGAAGCGGTTGCGCGAGATTGACCGCCGCATCCGCTTCCTGACCAAGCGCTTGGACATCGCCGAGGTCGCCGACCCATCGGCGCATTTCGGCAAGGATCAGGTGTTCTTCGGCGCCACCGTTACCTACGCCGATGCGCAGGGCGATGAGCACACCATCACCATCAAGGGCATCGACGAGGTGGACAGCCTGCACGGCGAGGTGAGCTGGATTGCTCCCATCGCGCGCGCGCTGCTCAAGGCGCGCGAGGGCGACGAGGTGCAGTTCATGTCGCCCGGTGGGCTGCAGGTGCTGGAGGTGTTGGAGGTGCGGTACCCCGAGCCGGGAAAGGCGTGAGGCGCGGCGATCCGGCTGAGCGGGCCGAAGCCAGCCGCAGCTCAAGGCTTCAGGGCTTGACCCGCTGCGCGCGCAGCACCGCCGGTGCGCGCTTGAGCGTGCGCAGCACGTCGGCTAGGTGCAGCCGGTCGCGCACGCTCAGCAGCAGCCGCATCTCCACGCTGTCGCCACCGTGCTCGTCGCCCATGTCGATGTGGGTGATGTCGGCCTCGGCGGCGCTCACGGCCGAGGCTACGCGTGCCAGCACGCCTTTGCCGTTTTGCACCAGCACCAGCACCGCGGCCTCGAAGGGACGGGTGATGTCCTCAGCCCACTCCACCGGAAGCCAGTGCTCGGCGTCGCGCTCGTGCAGTCGCCGCGCCACGGCGCACTCTGCGGTGTGCACTGTCAGGCCTTCACCACGGCCCAGGTAGCCGACGATGGAGTCGCCGGGGATGGGACGGCAGCAGCGCGCCAGCTGCACCGAGGTGCCTTCGTTGCCGTCGATGGTGACGACGCCCTGTGAGGGCGCGCCTTCCTCGCGGGCGGCAAAGCGGCCCATCGTGAGCGTGACGGCGTCGGGGCGCTGGCCCTGCTCGGCCATGAGCTGCGCCAGCCGCTTGGCGACGATGGTGGCGATCTTCTTGCCCAGGCCGATGTCCGTGAGCAACTCGGCCGGGCCGCGGTTGCCGCTCCAGCGCGTGAGCGTCTGCCACAGCGCCGTGGCCTGCTCGTCGGGGCTCTCGATCGGCGGCAACGGCAGCCCTTCGGCGCGCAGCGCCTGTGCCAGCAGCTTCTCGCCCAGTGCCCGCGACTCCTCCTGCTCCATGTTTTTGAGGTAGTGGCGGATCTTGGAGCGTGCGCGCCCCGTGCGCACGAAGTTCAGCCAGGCCGGGTTCGGGCGCGCGCCCGGCGCGGTGACCACCTCCACCACGTCGCCGCTCTTGAGCTCGGTGCGCAGCGCCACGGGCTCGCCATTGACGGTGGCGGCCACGGTGTGGTCGCCCACGTTGGTGTGGATGGTGTAGGCAAAGTCCACCGGCGTGGCGCCGCGCGGCAGCGCCAGGATCTTGCTCTTGGGCGTGAAGACGTAAACCGCGTCGGGGAACAGGTCGATCTTGACGTGCTCCAGGAACTCGCTGGCGTCGCGCGTCTCGTCCTGGATGTCCACCAGCGACTGCAGCCAGCGCGAGCCCAGGCGCTGCGCCTCGTTGAGCCCATCCTCGTCCTTGACCTTGTACATCCAGTGCGCGGCGATACCGCTCTCGGCCACGGCGTGCATGGGCTCGGTGCGGATCTGGAACTCCACTGCCGTGCCCAGCGGGTTGACGAGCGTGGTGTGCAGCGACTGGTAGCCGTTGGCCTTGGGGATGGCGATGTAGTCCTTGAAGCGCCCGGGCACCGGCTTGTAGAGCTGGTGCAGCACGCCCAGCGCGTGGTAGCAATCGTAGAGCTCGGGCACCACGACGCGGAAGCCGAAGATGTCGTTGACCTGCGCGAAGCCCGTGTGCTTCTCACGCATCTTCATGTAGATGGAGTAGACGGTCTTCTCGCGCCCGGAGATGCTCGCCCGGAGCTTGACGGTGGCGAAGGCCTTCTCCACGTCGCCGCGGATGCGGTCCACGATGTCGCGCCGGTAGCCCCGCGCGCGCTGCACCGCCTTGGACAACGCCGCGTGGCGCCAAGGATGCAGGTACTGGAAGCTGAGCTCCTGCAGCTCGCGGTAGCTCTGGTTCAGACCCAGGCGGTGCGCGATGGGCGCGTAGATGTCCAGCGTCTCCCGCGCGATGCGGCCGCGCTTGTGCGGTGCCATCGCCGCCATGGTGCGCATGTTGTGCAACCGGTCGGCGAGCTTGATGAGGATGACGCGCACGTCGCGCGCCATGGCCAGCAGCATCTTGCGGAAGGACTCGGCCTGAGACTCCTCGCGCGTGCTGAAGTGCAGCTTGTCGAGCTTGGTCAGCCCGTCCACCAGGTCCGCCGTGGCGGCGCCGAAGCGCTCGATGAGCTCGGGCTTGGTAATGCCGCAGTCCTCCATCGCGTCGTGCATGAGTGCGGCCATGATGGCCTGCGCATCGAGCCGCCAGTCGGCGCACAGGCCGGCCACGGCGATGGGGTGCGTGATGTAAGGCTCGCCGCTGGCACGGAACTGGCCCAGATGCGCTTCGTCGGCGAACTTGTAGGCCTCGCGTACCTTCTTCAGATCGGCCTTGCTCAGGTAGGCGAGCTTGTCGGTAAGCGCGGCAAAGGATGCGACGTCGGCCGGGCGCGAGGTGCTAGGCGACGGCGCGCGCGAGCCCAGGTGGAGCGCGGAAGGCAAGAGATCGGCGGCGAAGGAACGGATGCCCATGGAGCGAATTTAGCGTGTCATCGCCCCCGCATCTGCGGCAGGCCCAAATGAGAACGGGCGCCCAAGGCGCCCGTCACGGGAAGAACCGTCAGCCGATCACGATCAGGTCGGCACCTTGCGCAGCATCTCTAGGCCGACTTCGCCGGCGGCGATCTCGCGCAGCGCCGTCACGCCGGGCTTGTTCTTGCTCTCGATCTTGGCGGCGTGGCCCTGGCTCAGCATGCGCGCGCGGTACGTGGCCGCCAGCACCAGCTGGAAGCGGTTGGGGATCTTCTGGAGGCAGTCTTCGACGGTGATGCGGGCCATGCGTGCTAGTCCTTCAGATGGAAGCTTTGGGAGGGTTCAGATCAAGTCCAGCGCGGCGAACACCTGCGACTTGCTGCGCTGCTGTGACGCGTATTTCAGACGCTGGGAGTGGACGACGGTCTTCAGGTCAAAGAGCGCCGTCTCGAAAAGGGCGTTGATTATAACGTAGTCGAAATGCCGGGCCTGCGCGACCTCGTGCCGGGCGTTGATCATGCGCTGCGCGATCACCTCCGGGTGGTCCTCGCCGCGGCGCTGCAGGCGCTGGCGCAGCTCTTCCCAGCTCGGCGGCAGGATGAAGATCAGCACCGCATGGCTGAAGATCTGCTTGATCTGCAGCGCGCCCTGGTAGTCGATCTCCAGCACCACGTCCTCGCCGGCCTGCAGCCGGCGCTCGATGGCGTTGCGCGAGGTGCCGTAGCGGTTGCCGTGCACCTCGGCCCATTCGAAGAAGTCGCCGTGCTCGATCATGGCGTCGAACTGGGCGTTGCTGATGAAGTGGTACTCGCGCCCGTCCTGCTCCTGCCCGCGCGGCGCGCGCGTGGTGTGCGAGACCGACACCGCCAGGTGCGAGTCCAGCTCCAGCAGCGCCTTGACGAGGCTGGATTTGCCCGCGCCGCTGGGCGCGGCGACGACGAAGAGATTGCCCGGGGTTTCCATGCCTGTGCCTTCCTGTGCTGCCGACCGTCTTTGCCTGGTTCTTACTCGATGTTCTGGACCTGCTCGCGCATCTGCTCGATGGCTACCTTCATCTCCACCGACACCGCCGTGAGTTCCAGCGCCGCGGACTTCGAGCCCAGCGTGTTGGCCTCGCGGTGCAGTTCCTGGATCAGGAAGTCCAGCCGCTTGCCCAGCTCGCCGCCCTTGCCCAGCAGCCGCTCGATCTCGTCGAGGTGCGCCTTCAGCCGCGAGAGCTCCTCGGCCACGTCGATGCGGATGGCGTAGGCCGCGGCCTCGGCCAGCGCGCGCTCGGCCTGCGCCTCGGCGCTCACCGACGCCCCGGCGCCCGCCGTCTGCAGCGCCTCGTGCCAGCGCTCCAGGAAGCGCTGCTGCTGCCGCTGCACTACCTGCGGCACCAGCGGCTCGGCCTGCGCGGCCAGCTCGCGCAGCCGCTGCACCCGCTCCATCAGGATCGCCACCAGCCGCGCGCCCTCGCGCTCGCGTGCCTCGCGCAGGCCCTCCACCGCGGCGCGCGCGGCTTCGAGCACCACCTCGTCAGGCTGCTCGCTGCCGCCACCGCTGCGGCACCACTGCAGCACCTCGTGCACCGACAGCGGCGTCGCCTTGGACAGCCAGCCCTGCACCGTGCTCTCCAGCCGCGACAGCGTGCTCAGCTGCTCGGTCGTGGGCCGCGGCCAGGCGCCGTCGCCCTCGCGCCCGGTGCTCAGGCGCAGCTCGATCTTGCCGCGCTTGAACACGCCGCTGACCAGCTCGCGCAGCGCCGGCTCCAGCGCGCGCAGCTCTTCGGGCAGCCTCAGGCTCAAGTCCAGGAAGCGGCCGTTGACCGAGCGCAGCTCCACGCTGGCCGTGCCCGTCACCACGCCCGTTTCCGGATTCGTGGACCCGCCGGCGCTGGCGCTGGCGTAACCGGTCATGCTGTAAACTGGCATCGCGTTTATCGCATTGCAAAATTCGATTATGTCAAAGCCCAAGCCGGCCCCGTTGCCAGCCGGCACCGTGGTGGGCGGCTACCAGATCATCAAGAAGCTGGCAGCCGGGGGCTTCGGGGTGGTGTACCTGGCCGAGGATGCGCAGCGCCATCTCGTTGCGCTGAAAGAGTATTTGCCCTCCTCGCTGGCCGAACGCGCCCCCGGCGAGCTCGCCCCGCGCGTGCGCCAGGACAAGCAGTCGCTCTATCGTCTGGGACTCAAGAGCTTCTTCGAAGAAGGGCGTTCGCTCGCGCAGATCAGCCATCCCAGCGTGGTATCGGTACTCAATTTCTTCCGAGAAAACGAGACCGTGTACATGGTGATGAATTACCTGCAGGGCGACACGCTGCAGGACTTCATCGTCACCGCGCGCGACCTCAAGCGCGACAAAGTGTTCCGCGAGTCCACCATCCGTAGCCTGTTCGACGAGGTGCTGCGCGGGCTGCGGATCGTGCACCAGCACAAGATGCTGCACCTGGACATCAAGCCCGCGAACATCTTCATCACCGACGACAACCGCGCCGTGCTGCTGGACTTTGGCGCCGCGCGCGAGGTGCTGTCCAAGGAAGGTGATTTCATCCGCCCGATGTACACCCCTGGCTTCGCCGCGCCCGAGATGTACCGCCGCGACGGCACGCTGGGCCCCTGGACCGACATCTACGCCATCGGCGCCTGCGTCTACGCCTGCATGCAGGGCTACCCGCCCAACGACGCGCCGCAGCGCATCGAGAAAGACCGCCTGGCACTGAGCCTTTCGCGGCTGCGCAACATCTACTCCGACAACCTCATCGAGGTCACGGAGTGGTGCATGTCGCTCGATCCGCTGTCGCGTCCGCAGAGCGTGTTCGCGCTGCAAAAGGAGCTCGGCCGCGAAACCGAGCGCCGCTATACCAAGCTGTCCTTCAGCGAACGGCTGAAGCTGCAGATCGAAAACCTCAAGACCGGAAGCAAGGTGTGAGCGCCGCCGTGCGGCGCGGGGTAGCCACGGTGGTCGTGCAAGCATGAAGTTCAGCGTCTACCAGCTCAGCCGCAAGGGCGGGCGGCCCCGCAACGAGGACCGCATGGGCTACTGCTACACGCGCGACGCGGGCCTCTTCGCCCTGGCTGACGGCATGGGCGGCCATCCCGAGGGCGAGGTCGCGGCGCAGTTGGCGTTGCAAACCCTGGCCGGCATGTTCCAGCGCGACGCCCAGCCGCGGCTGCCCGATCCGCAGCGCTTCCTGCAGGAGTCGCTGCTGGCGGCGCACCAGCAACTGTTGCGCTACGCCGGCGAGAACGGCCTGTCCGACACGCCGCGCACCACCATCGTGGCCTTGGTGCTGCAGGGCCGCCACGCCTACTGGGCGCACTGCGGCGACTCGCGGCTGTACCTGCTGCGCGAGGGATCGCTGCTGGCCCGCACGCGCGACCACTCCTACGCCGAGCTCGCGCGCGCGCTCGCGCCGGACGGCGCCGCGCGTCGCAACCGCAACGTGCTCTTCACCTGCCTGGGCAGCCCGGGCAAGCCGGTGGTGGACGGCGGCGGTCCGCAGCGGCTGCAGCGCGGAGACCGGCTGCTGCTGTGCTCCGACGGCCTGTGGAGCGAAGTGGCCGACGAGCAGATCGTGCACGCCCTGGCGTCCACGCAGCCGCTGGCCGAGGCCGTGCCCACGCTGGTGGAGCGCGCGCTGCGGGCGGCAGGTCCGCGCGCCGACAACGTCACCGCGCTGGCGTTGCAGTGGGATGCGGTCGAGGACCCGCTGCAGGCGGCCATGCCCACCACCAGCGTTGCCTTTTCCACCACCATCCAGCCGCCCGAAGGACTGCCCGGACTCCACGACGACTTCGACGACGAGGAGATCGAGCGCTCCATCCGCGAGATCAACGAAGCCATCCAGCGCACCGCCCAGCGGCGGCGCGCCAAGTAACCCTCACCACCCCCTGGAGAAGCATGACCGTGTTTGAACGCACGCAAGCCCGTGCCGCGGACGCCCTGCGCCCGGTGCGCATCGTCCGCCGCTACACCCGCCACGCCGAAGGCTCGGTGCTCGTCGCCTTCGGCGACACCCAGGTGCTGTGCACCGCTTCGGTCGAGGAGCGCGTGCCGCCGCACAAGAAGGGCAGTGGTGAAGGCTGGGTCACGGCGGAGTACGGCATGCTGCCGCGCGCCACCCACACCCGCGGCGCGCGCGAGGCCGCCAAGGGCAAGCAAAGCGGCCGCACGCAGGAAATCCAGCGCCTCATCGGCCGCTCGCTGCGCGCGGTGTTCGACCTGGCCGCCCTGGGCGAGCGCAGCATCCTTATCGACTGCGACGTGCTGCAGGCCGACGGCGGTACCCGCACCGCGGCCATCACCGGCGCCTGGGTGGCCGCGCACGACGCGGTGAGCTGGCTGCTGGAGCGCGGGCTCATCGAGCGCTCGCCGCTGCGCGACGCGGTGGCCGCCGTCTCGGTGGGCCTGGTCGAGGGCACGCCGCTGCTGGACCTGGAGTACGTCGAGGACGCCGCCTGCGACACCGACATGAACATCGTTATGACCGGCAGCGGCGGCATCGTCGAAGTGCAGGGCACGGCCGAGGGCGCGCCCTTCAGCCGCGAGCAGCTCGACGCGCTGCTGGCGCTGGGCGCCCAGGGCATCGCCGAGCTGGTCGAGCTGCAGCGCCGCGCGCTGGCGGAAAAGGTGCCGGCATGAGGCTGGTCCTCGCCTCCAACAACGCCAAGAAGCTCGCCGAGCTGGGCAGCCTCTTCGGCGACCTGCCGGTGGAGTTGGTGACACAGGGCTCGCTGGGCATCGCCGAGGCCGAGGAGCCGCACATCAGCTTCGTGGAAAACGCGCTGGCCAAGGCGCGCCACGCCGCGCAGGCCGCGGGCGGGCCGGCCATCGCCGACGACTCCGGCCTGTGCGTGGACGCGCTGGGCGGCGCGCCGGGCGTGATCTCGGCGCACTATGCGGACGCGCCGCTGCCGCCGGGGCTGCCCCGCGAGGAGCACCGCGCGCGCCAGGACGCCGCCAACAACGCGCTGCTGCTGCAGCGGCTGCAGGGCCAGGCCGACCGCCGCGCGCGCTTCGTGTGCACGCTGGTGGCGCTGCGCCACGCGCAGGACCCGGAGCCGCTGATCGCCTTCGGACGCTGGGAGGGCGAGATCCTGCAACAGCCGGTCGGGGAGGGCGGCTTCGGCTACGACCCGCTGCTGTTCATCCCGGCGCTGGGCTGCGCGGTGGCGCAGCTCGATGCCAAGGTGAAGAACCAGCACAGCCACCGTGCGCTGGCCGCGCGCCAGATGGCGTCGCTGATGCGGGAGGCTTGGCACCTTGGCTGATTCCGCCCCCATCCGGCTGCTGCGCCCCGGCGCCGTGGCGCTGCAGGCGCTGCCGCCGCTGTCGTTGTACGTGCACTTGCCCTGGTGCCTGCGCAAGTGCCCGTACTGCGACTTCAACTCGCACGAGGTGCGCGGCGGCGCCGGGCTGACGCCGGAACTGCAGCGCGACTACCTCGACGCGCTGGTGGCGGACCTGGAATCCGCGCTGCCGCAGATCTGGGGCCGGCGCGTGCACAGCATCTTCATCGGCGGCGGCACGCCCAGCCTGTTCGAACCCGAGGCCATCGACCGGCTGCTGGCCGACATCCGCGCCCGGCTGCCGCTGGAGCCAGGCTGTGAGATCACACTGGAGGCCAACCCCGGCACCTTCGAGAAGGACCGTTTCCGCGGTTACCGGGCTGCCGGCGTGACGCGGCTGTCGGTGGGCGTGCAGAGTTTCAATGACGCGATGCTGCAGGCCGTTGGGCGGGTGCACGACGCCGAGCAGGCGCGCGCGGCGGTGGCCGAGGCGGCCTCCGCCTTCGACACCTTCAACATCGACCTGATGTACGCGCTGCCCGGGCAGAGTCTGGAGATGCTGGCGCGCGACCTGGACGAGGCGCTGTCCTTCGCGCCGCCGCACCTCTCCATCTACCACCTGACGCTGGAGCCCAACACGCGCTTCGCCACGCGGCCGCCCGAAGGGTTGCCCGACGACGATCTGGCTTCGGACATGCTGGACCTGCTGGCGCAGCGCACGGCCGAGGCCGGGCTGCAGCGCTACGAGGTGTCGGCCTTCGCGCGGCCGGGCCACCGCTGCGTGCACAACCTGAACTATTGGGAGTTCGGCGATTACCTGGGCATCGGCGCCGGCGCGCACGGGAAGATCAGCTTCCCCGACCGCATCCTGCGCCAGCAGCGCTGGCGGGAGCCCGCGACCTACATGGCCAAGGTGCGCGAGGGGCAGGCGGTGTCCAACGAGCAGACCGTCATGCCCAAGGAGCTGCCCTTCGAGTTCGTGCTCAACGCGCTGCGGCTCAAGGACGGCTTCGAGCTCACGCGCTTCAGTGAGCGCACCGGGCAGCCGCTGCAGGCCATCCAGCGCGCGCTGGCCGAGGCCGAGCGCCGTGGCCTGCTGGAGCGCGAAGGCGACATCGCGCGGCCGACGGCGCGCGGATTCGACTTCCTGAGCGATTTGCAGGCGCTGTTCCTGCCGCCGGACTGACCGGCGGCAGGGCCGGGGGTCACACCCGGTGCGTCGGCCCGCTGGAGGTGGCGGCGAGCTGTTCCATCAGGCGTGCGCCGATGCGCTGCAGCGGCAGCACCTCGTGCGCGGCGCCGGCGGCGATGGCTTCGCGCGGCATGCCGAAGACGACGCAGGTGGCCTCGTCCTGGCAGATGTTGTAGGCCCCGGCGTCGCGCATGAGCTTCATCGCCTTGGCGCCGTCGGCGCCCATGCCGGTGAGCATCACGCCGAAGGCGTTGGGGCCGGCCACGCGCGCGGCCGACTCGAACAGCACCTCCACCGAGGGCTTGTGGCGGTTCACCGGCTCGCCGTCGCGCACCCGCGCGATGTAGTTGGCGCCGCTGCGCTCCACGCTCAGGTGCAGCCCGCCCGGGGCCAGGTAGGCGTGGCCGGGCAGCAGCCGCTCGCCGTCGGTGGCCTCGCGCACCGTGAGGCGGCACAGCGAGTTCAGCCGCGCGGCATAGCTGCGCGTGAAGCCCGGGGGCATGTGCTGCGTGATCAGCACCGCCGGCGAGTCCGGCGGCAGGCTCACCAGCACCTCGCGCGTGGCCTCGGTGCCGCCGGTGGAGGCGCCGATGAAGATCAGCTTCTCGGTGGACAGCCGGCCCAGCGGGCGCGCGGCCGGGGCCGGAGCGCGCGGTGCATCCGCAGTGGCGGCCGGCGCCGCGGTGGGCGCGGCCGCCACGCGGCGGTGGATGCGCGAGCGCGCGGCGGCGCGG
The DNA here is from genome assembly GCF_937926365.1 of uncultured Azohydromonas sp. Classification (GTDB taxonomy): domain Bacteria; phylum Pseudomonadota; class Gammaproteobacteria; order Burkholderiales; family Burkholderiaceae_C; genus Azohydromonas. The sequence continues at coordinate 90,920 of NZ_CALAOH010000048.1, forward strand.
ATCTTGTCGCAGATTTCCTCGGCGAGATGGTTCAGCCCCTCGGCCACGCCCAGGCGCGGCTTGCTCACGAAGTCCACGGCGCCCAGTTCCAGCGCGCGCATCGTCGCCTCGGCGCCGCGCTCGGTCAGGGTGGAAACCATCACCACCGGCGTGGGCCGCAGCTTCATCAGCCGCGACAGGAATTCGAGCCCGTCCATGCGCGGCATCTCGATGTCCAGGGTCACCACGTCGGGCGAGACCTCGCGGATGAGCTCGCGCGCCGCAAAGGGATCGGCCGCGGTGCCCACGCACTGCATGTCGGGCTGTCGGTCGATGAAGGTCTTGAGCAGCGAGCGCACCAGCGCCGAGTCGTCCACCACCACCACACGAATAGAAGCCATCGCTGTTCCAGTCAGAAAAGTTCGATCGAGCCCGTTTCGGTGGGCACGGTCTTGGCCGCCGCGCGCTCCTGCGCCAGCAGCTGTTCGCCCATGGCCGTGGGTGCCAGGCGCTTGACCTTGGCGCGGCCACTGGCGGGTTCGAAGCAGACCTTGCGCGGGTACACGTCCATCACGTCCTGGCTGATGACGGGAATGCGCTCGGTCTTGAGGTAGTCCAGCACGAAGCGCGTGTTGCGCTCGCCCACGTTGAGCGTGCTCATGTTGCCCAGCACCGCGCCGCCGCCGAAGACCTTGGCCTCCAGCGAGGAGCGCGTGGCGCCGCGCTTCATGAGCTCGTTGATGAGCAACTCCATCGCGTACAGACCGTAGCGCGCGCCGTCACCGGCGTCGGGCAGCATGAAGTGGTTCATGCCGCCCAGGTGGCGATCGCGGTCCCACAGGCACGCCGCGATGCACGAGCCCAGGGTGGTCATGATCAGGATGTCCTGGTCGTACACGAAGTACTCGCCGGGCAGCACCTTCACGGCCTCGCGGCGGAAGTGCGCGTCGAAGAAGAAGAACGAGGCTTCGTGCGGCTTGCGCCGCTCGGCACGCAGCTTCTCCAGCAGCGCCGTGCTCTGCAGCCGCGCGGAGATGGCCTGGAGGGGAGGACGTACCGACATCACAGGCGCTCGTAGATGGTCTTGCCGCGCAGCTTGAAGAGCGTGCGGGCATCGCCAAAGTTTTCCGAGTGCCCCACGTACAGCAGCGCGCCAGGTCGCATGGTGCGGTGCAGGCGCTGCAGCACCTGCATCTGGGTCGGGGTGTCGAAATAGATCATCACGTTGCGGCAGAACACCGCGTCGAAGGGCTCGCCCAGGTCCCAGGATGGGCTCATGAGGTTGAAGGCGAAGAAGCTCACCAGCCGTGCCAGCTCGGGCTTGACCTTCATGCGCCCGGCGTTGGTGCCGGTGCCGCGCAGGAAGTGGCGCCGCAGTCGCTCGGGGCTCAGGCCGCGCGAGCCCGCGTCGTACACGCCGCGCTGCGCGGTGCCCAGTACCTTGGTGTCGATGTCGCTGGCCAGGATGCGCACGTTCTGCGGACTCGGCGCGTGCTCCAGCACCGTCATCGCCAGCGAGTAGGGCTCCTCGCCGGTGGAGGCGGCACAGCACCAGATGCGCTGGATGTGCGCGCCGGGCTTGCGCAGTTCCTCGGCCAGGGCGTGGAAGTGGTGCTCCTCGCGGAAGAAGGCGGTGAGGTTCGTCGTCAGGCAGTTCACGAACTCCTGCCACTCCGACTCGGCCGCCGCGCCGCGCGCCGTCTCCAGTGCCTGCAGGTAGGAGGCAAAGCTGCGGTGACCCGTCTCGCGCAGGCGCCGCGACAGGCGGCTGTACACCATGGCCTGCTTGCCGTTGTGCAGGCTGATGCCGGCGCGCTGGTAGATGAGTTGGCGCACGCGCTCGAAATCCGCACTGCCGAAAGCGAATTCGCCATCGGGCTGCACGGCGGCGGGAGACGAGGAAAGGCTCATGGCGAGGTCAGGTGACGATTCCGTTGGCCGGGTGTGGTTGCACCTGGATACATCAAGGACGCAGTTCGCCAGTCTGCACCGGCCGGGGCCGCATCCGGCGACCCCAGCGTGCCGGCAAGGTGGCGGAATTCACGCACCCGGCGCCCGCACGCAGCGGCACGCGGTCCCTCGCCGGGGCCGCGGTGCCGAAAGAGGGAGGATTCAGTCGCGGAAGTTCTCGAACTTCAGCGGCAGGTCGATGTCCTTGCGCAGCAGCGCGATGACGGCCTGCAGGTCGTCGCGCTTGCCGCCGCTGACGCGCACGGTGTCGCCCTGGATGGAGGCCTGGACCTTGATCTTGCTCTGCTTGACCAGGCCCTGGATCTTCTTGGCCGTCTCGGCATCGATGCCAGCCTTGAGCTTGACCAGTTGCTTGAGCTTGTCGCCGCCAATCTTCTCGGGCTTGGCGCTGTCGTCCAGGAAGCGCACGTCCACGTTGCGCTTGGTCAGTTTGGCCAGCAGGACGTCCTTGACCTGGCCGAGCTGGAAATCGCTGTCGGCGTAGAGCGTGAGCTCCTTGTCCTTGCCCTTGTCGGAGAACTCCACGCGGGCGTCGGAGCCCTTGAAATCGAAGCGGGTGCCGATTTCCTTGTTGGCTTGGTCGATGGCGTTGCGCACCTCGACGAGTTCGGGCTGCAGGACGGTGTCGAAACTGGGCATGGCTAAGGTCAGGAAGGGATCGGCGAAAATTCTCTCATGCAGCAATCCCTGTCCATCGAGCGCGGCCTGAGCCTGCGCCCCTACAACAGCTTCGGATTGCCGGCGCAGGCGCGCCAGCTGGTGCGCATCCGCGGCGATGCCGACGTGCGCCGCGTGCTGGACCACCCCGATCTCGGCCGCGAGCAGAAGCTGGTGCTGGGCGGCGGCAGCAACCTGGTGCTCACGCGCGACGTCTCGGCGCTGGTGCTCAAGGTGGAGGTGGCCGGAATCCGCTTGGTCGAGACGCGCGAGGACGCCTGGATCGTCGAAGCCGGCGCCGGCGAGAGCTGGCACGCCCTGGTGCAGTGGACGCTGGACCACGGCCTGCCCGGCCTGGAGAACATGGCCCTGATCCCCGGCACCGTAGGCGCCTCGCCGGTGCAGAACATCGGCGCCTACGGCCTGGAGCTCAAGGACCGCTTCGAGTCGCTGGACGCGGTGGACCTGATCACCGGGCGCAGCGTGACGCTGGACGCGCACGCCTGCCGCTTCGGCTACCGCGACAGCGTTTTCAAGCAAGGCGGCTTCGCCGGCCTGGCCGGCAAGAGCCTCATCACCCGCGTGCGCCTGAGGCTGCCGCGGCCCTGGCGCCCGGTGCTGGGCTACGTCGATCTGGAGAAGAAGATGGCCGAGACCGGCATCCGCGACCCGGACGCTCGGCAGATCTTCGACTGGGTCTGCGCCGTGCGCCGCGCCAAGCTGCCTGACCCGGCGGCGCTGGGCAACGCCGGCAGCTTCTTCAAGAACCCAGTGGTCAGTGCCGAGCAGTGTCGCGACATCATCACTCGCGACCCGCACATCGTTCACTACCCGCTGGCCGACGGCAGCGTCAAGCTCGCCGCGGGTTGGCTCATCGACGCCTGCGGCTGGAAGGGCAAGAGCATCGGCCGCGCGGGCGTGTACGAAAAGCAGGCGCTGGTGCTGGTCAATCGCGGCGGCGCCAGCGGCGCCGAGGTGCTGACGCTGGCGCGCGCGATCCAGGAAAGCGTCTACGGCCGTTTCGGCATCCGGCTGGAGCCGGAGCCGGTGGTGGTCTGACCGCCTGTCATCACGGTTCCCGGCGGCCGGAAACAAGCCCCGTCATGCCTGCCTTCGCGGGTGTGGCAACGGATGCCTGAAGTCGGCATCCATCCAGAGCGGTCTCACACCGTCGCCCCCGGCGTCACCTCCAGCAACCCGCACTGCTGCAGCGCCTCGCGCGTAGCGGGTAGCAGCGTGTCCCAGCGCTGCAGCGCCGCCAGCAGCGTGGCGGGTTCGGCGGTGGAAGCGTTCTTCTCCACCTCCAGCGCGGCCTGCGCCAGGCCCGTGAGACCCAGGTTCAGCGCCGCGCCTTTGGCCGCGTGCGAGGCTGCGCGCAGCGCGCTGCGCATCTGCGGCTCCTGCGCCCGCACTTCGTCGGCGGCGGCCAGATCCACCTGGGCGCCGGCCGCCGCGGCCTCCTCGGCCCCCAGCGCCTCCTGCAGCGACTGCACCTGGGCGCTCAACTGCGGCAGCTGCGCGCCCAGGTCGTCCAGGTAGCGCTGCGCCAGCGAGCGGTAGTGCGGGGTGGTGAGCACCTGCGCCACGCTGGTGGCGGCGGCCTCGTCCACCAGCGCTGCGGCGGGGGGCGTGGCCGGGGCTGGCGCGGCGCCGCCCTCGGGGCTGGTGCAGGCGTGGTTGCGGGCGCGCACCTGGTTGCGCATCACTTGGGCGAGTTGTTGCAGGGTCACGGGTTTGGTCAGCACGTCGTTCATCCCTGCGCTGAGGCAGCGCTGGCGGGTTTCGGGCAGGGCATCGGCGGTCAGCGCCACGATGGGCACCTGGCCCGCCGCCGCGGGCAGTGCACGGATGGCCTGCGTGGCGCCCGCGCCGTCGAGCACGGGCATGTGCAGGTCCATCAGCACGAGGTCGAAGCGCTGCTCGGCCACCGCTTGCACCGCGTCCACGCCGTTGCGCACGATGCGCGCGCGGTGGCCCAGCCGGTCCAGCAGCGCGCCGAGGTAGCGGCGGTTGATCTCATGGTCCTCGGCCACCAGCACGCGCAGCCCCGCCACCGGCAGCCGCTCGTCGGCCTCGGGCTCTACGGGCTCCTGCGCCTCCACCAGCGGCAATACCAGCGTGAAGGTACTGCCCGCGCCGGGGCTGCTCTGCACCAGCAGGTCGCCACCCATGAGCCGCGCGAGGTGGCGCGAGATCTCCAGCCCCAGTCCGGTGCCACCCTGGCGCCGCGGCCCGCCGGGCTGCACGAAGCGCTGGAACAGCCGGCTCAGGGTGTACTCGTCCATGCCGATGCCGGTGTCGGTGACGGCGCATTCCATCGTGCCGCTGACGTTGCCCAGGCGCACGTTGAGCGTGACCGAGCCGCTGTCGGTGAACTGGATGGCGTTGTTCATCAGCTTGTTGAGCACCTGCTTGAGCCGCGTGCCGTCGATCTCGATCGCGGCCGGCAGCTCCGGCGCCACGTGCACGCGCAGCGCCAGCCCCTTGGCCATGGCGCGCGGACGCATCACCTGCTCGACCTCGGCCACCAGCGCGCGCAGCGGCACCGGCTCGCTCAGCAGCGCCAGCGTGCCGGCCTCCAGCTTGGACATGTCCAGGATGTCGTTGAGGATCGACAGCAGGTGGTCGGCCGCCTCGTTGGCGGTGCGCAGGTACTCCTGCTGGCGCGGCTCCAGCGGTGTGTCGCGCAGCAGCGCCAGCATGCCCAGCAGGCCCTGGAAGGGCGTGCGGATCTCGTGGCTCATGTTGGCCAGGAAGGCGCTCTTGGCCTGGCTGGCGGCTTCGGATTCCTGGCGCGCTTCGCGCAGCCGCTGCGCCAGCAGCTCCACGCCAGCGCTGCGCTGGTCGAGCTGCTGACGCTGGCGCAGCAGCAGCAGGCCCATGCCCAGGCCGCCCAGCACCAGGATCAGCGTCAGCGCCAACTCCACCTGCCCGTGTTCGTCGATGGCGGCGTGGCGCTGCGTGATCTGCAGCGCCGCCTCGCGCGCGCCGTCGCGCGCCAGGGCGCGCACGGGCTCGTCCAGTGATTCCAGCTCCTGCTGCAGCGCGCGGTGCGATTCCTCGCTCAGCCGCGCCCGCGGCTGAGCGCCGAGGTAGAGGTCGGCGCGGGCGACGAAGTCGCGCAGCGTGCGCGCCGCCTGTTCGAGCCCGGGGCTGCGTGACAGCAGCCGCTGCCCCTGCGGGCTTTCGAGCAGCTCCACGCGGTTGACGAAGCTCCGGTAGCGCTGCTGCAGCGAGTCGTTCTCGCGTGTCGGCCCCGGCGGCGCGCGCCACTGGCCGCGCAGCTCCAGGTACGCGGCGTGCAGTTGCGGCAAGCCCAGCAGCAGCACGGTGTCGTCCTTGACATCGGCCGCGCTGTGCAGGCGCTGGATCTGGTGCCACTGCACCACACCCACGCTGGCCAGCAGCACCAGCGCCACGGCCAGCCAGCGCAGCAGCCGCGCGCGCTGGGTGTTGCGCGCGGTGGCGTTCACGGCATCGCTGCCCGCAGCGGCGGGCGTTCAGGATGGAAGAGCGGTGCCCGAAGGGTCGCGTCCGGGGGCGCGACACGGGCCGGGGGATGGAGGCTGCAACACGGCGGGGCTGTCAAGGCTCGGGACTCCAGGCGCACGGCGCGCGTGCGTGTAACTCCCTGATTATCGCGCCCGGCCATGGTGCATCCGCACAACGGCGCTCTGGCCCCGTGCTGGGCAGGCAATTGGCGCGCCGCGGCGGCGGCTACCGCCGCGGCCCTGGACCCGGATCAGCGCTTTCAGGCCGCGGCGGGGGCGGGGGACGGCTGGGGCTTGATCACGCCGTCGGCGATGAGCTTGTCGACCACCGTCTTCTGCATGCCGAAGGCGCGCAGGAAGCCGTCCAGCGGCATGACCAACTGCTGTGTCGGCGTGGCGAGCAGCTCCTGCTTGCCGTCTTTGGTCTGGCTGAGGACGGTGCCCAGGTCCAGGCGCACCAGCGGGCCGGTGACGGTGATGTTGATGATGGCGTCGGCGAAATTGGTTTGCATGGTCGTTGGCAGTGGGTTGCGGTTCCTCGGCGCTTTGCCGCCGATGGCGCGGGCGGCATTGTCCGGCCGCGAACCGCCGCCGTCGTGCCCGACCGGGCACGGCATGGGCCAGGCAAGCACGTCCGTCATGCCGGGCGTGAAAAAGTCGGCGCCGGTGCCGCCCCGAAGCTGGCCCCCGGCTCAGCCACCACGCACCGCCGCCAGCAATTCCAGCTCGACGGTGGCGTTCTTGGGCAGCTGGTACGCACCCACCGACGTGCGCGCATGCGCGCCCACCGTGTCCCCGAGCACCAGGCACAGCAGGTCCGAGGCGCCGTCGGCCACCTCGCTGTGCTGGGTGAAGTCGGCCGTGCACTGCACGTGCACGGTCAGCCGCAGGATGCGCTCGACCTGCTCCAGCGAGCCCAGGCTGCGCTGCAGCAGCGCCAGGGCGCGCATGGTGCAGATGCGCGCGGCCTCCTGCGCGCGCTCCAGCGGCACCTCGGCGCCGGCGCGACCGGTCACGACCACGGTGTCGCCCACGCGCGGGATCTGGCCGCTGAGGTGGACCACGTCGCCGTGGCGCACCAGCGGCACGTAGTGGCCGCCGATCTTGATCTCGCCGTCGAAGCGGTGGCCGAGCCGCTGGGCGGCCTGCTGGAAACGTTCGTCTGCGGACATGTGAAGCCTCTCCCTCGTGCCGTTGCTGGTGCTGTCAGAACCGTGACCCGGGCAACTTCAGGAATTCGATTTCCTCGGGCGTCGAGGCCCGGCCCAGGATGGCGTTGCGGTGCGGGAAGCGCCCGAAGCGCTCGATGATCACGTGGTGCTTGCGCGCCCACTCCTCGTTGTCCGCCAGCGAGGCTTCGGCGGCGGTGAGCGCGGCGTACAGGCGCAACGATTCCTCTTGTGCCTGCAGATCCTCGGCGTGCTCGAAGGGCAGGTAGACGAAGACGCGCTGCAGCGGCGCCAGCGCCTGGTCGAAGCCGCGCGCCACCATGGCGCGCGCGCCGGCCAGGGCCTGCGCATCGCCGGCGAAGGCGCGCGGCGTGTCGCGGAAGGCGTTGCGCGTGAACTGGTCCAGCAGCAGCACGCGCGCCAGCGCGGTGTCCGGCGCCGCCTGCCAGGCGTCAAGGCCGCCGCGCAGGGCGGCTTCGATCAGCAGCGTGAAGCGCGCGCGGATCTCGACGTCGAAGACCGGGTCCTTGGTGAACCACTGCGGCCGCGCCACCAGCGGCGGCTCGCCGAACCAGAAGCGCAGCACGGCGCGCGCATCGGCAGCCGGGCTCATGGCCGCGGCTCCAGCAAGTCCTGCGTCTCGGGATGGCGGCGCATGTAGGACGCCACGTAGCTGCACAGCGGGCGCACCTTCAGCCCTTCCGCGCGAGCCCATTCCAGGGCTTGGTGGACCATCGCCGCGGCCACGCCCTGGCCGTTCATCGCCTCGGGCACCTCGGTGTGGACGAATTCCACCGTGCCGCCGTCGCGGCGGTAGGCGCACTGCGCCAGCGCGCCCTCCAGGCGGCACTCGAAGCGGCTCTCGGCCGGGTTGTGTCGTACGGGGTGATTCATGGGGACGGTGGCTCCTCGACCAGGGTCGGGCCATTGTGGCGCCGGCCCGGCCGCCCCCATGGCGGCTCAGGCTGTGAGCTTCACAGGCTCGATCTGCACCGAGCTCTGCCCGTCGCCGACCCACACGATGCCGTCCTGCACCGTCACCTGCAGGTTCATGCCGCGCTGCGCCAGTGCCGCCAGCGCCTGGCTCTGCTCGGCCGGCACCTGCCACACCGTCACGTTGGGCACGCGGGTGAGCTTGCCCTGCAGCGGCGCCCACCACACCGGCGTGGAGCTGGCGTAGGAGATCACCGTGACCCGCTCGGCGCGCCCGGCAGCCTTGAGCAGCCGGCGCTCCTCGGGCTGGCCCAGCTCGATCCAGTGCAGCAGCTGCCCGGTGAGGTCCTTGTGCCACAGCGCGGGCTCGTCCACGTCCGACAGGCCCTTGGTGAATTCGAGCTGGCCGTGGCTGTCGTCGGCGGCCACGTGCAGCGCGAAGGCCAGCACCCGCATCATCAGCCGCTCCTCGGTCTCGGAGGGGTGGCGCGCCAGCGTCAGCGAGTGGTCGGCGTAGACATGGCGGTCCATGTCGGCCAGCTGCAGCTGGGCCTTGTAGATGGTGGACTTCAGCGCCATGCGCGCGCTCCGGCGATACGGGACATCGGAAAAACTCTTCTGGGTTTGCGAAAGGGCAGCGGGGCGCGACTGTGCCACAGCCGAAAATCCGGCCCTGCAGTCGCCGTTCGTTCATGGATCACAGCACCACGCCCTTCACGCCCGTCGTCCCGGATGCCCGGCGCCTGGGCCGGCCGCTCTCAGGCTGGAAGCTCAAGCTCTACACCGTCGTCTTTGAGGCCGACACCCCGGCCGGCCGCGCCTTCGACCTGGTGCTCATCGGCCTGATCGTCGCCAGCGTGGTGGTGGTGATGCTCGACAGCGTGGAGAGCCTGCACGCGCGCTGGAAGCCGGTCTTCGACGCGCTGGAGTGGGCCTTCACGCTGCTGTTCACGCTGGAGTATTTCGCGCGGTTGAGTTGCGTGCAGCGCCCGCTGCGCTACGCGCGCAGCTTCTTCGGCGTCATCGACCTGCTGGCGATCCTGCCCACCTACCTCTCGGTCCTCGTGCCGGGGCTGCACGCGCTCATCGACGTGCGCGTGTTGCGGCTGCTGCGGCTGTTCCGGATCCTCAAGCTCGGCGAGTACGTGGCCGAGTACGGTGCGCTGGGCCGGGCGCTGATGGCCAGCCGGCGCAAGATCCTGGTGTTCCTGTCCTTCGTGCTCATGGTGGTGGTGGTCATGGGCACGCTGATGTACGTGGTGGAAGGGGCGGCCAACGGCTTCACCAACATCCCGGTCTCGGTGTACTGGGCCGTCACGACCATGACCACCGTGGGCTTCGGCGATCTCACGCCCAAGACCGATCTGGGCCGCCTCATCGCCTCGGTCATGATGCTGCTGGGCTGGGGCACGCTGGCCGTGCCCACGGGCATCGTCAGCGCCGAGTTCACGGCCCAGCGCACGCGCCACCGCCCCACCACGCGCACCTGCCCGAGCTGCCTGAGCGAGGGCCACGAGCCCGACGCCCATTTCTGCCGCGACTGCGGCGCACCGCTCACGCCCTACCGCCACGACCGCTGAGGCGCCGCGCCGCGCGCTCTATCCTTGTCCGTTTTCCTGCCTGAAAGGTCCCCATGCTGGCCCCGCCCTTCACCGACCCCGCCCGGCTCGACGACGTCCTGTGCACGCAGGGCCACGCGGTGCTGTCGCCGCAGGCGCTGCAGTCGCTGCTGCATGCCGCGCCCGACGCGCTGCAGGCCTGGCAGCCGTTTTGGGACCGCCTGCCGCCCGATGCCTACCTGCGCGACGGCGGCCGCTACCGGCGCCGCCGCCATGCCAACTACGTGATCACCGAGGGCCGCGTGCAGCCCGTGCCGCACCGCGCGCACTGGCAGCCGGTGGAATACAACGCGCTGCATGGCGGCATCGAGCGCTGGTTCGAACCGCTGGAGCCCGCGCTGGAGGCCGACCCGCTGTGGATGGCGCTGCTGCGGCTGCTGGCCGCGCGCGCCGACGCGCTGCGCGGCGTGCAGCCCTGGTTCGTCGAGGCGCACGTGTTCCGCATCGATACCACCGACGGCATCGGCCGGCCCACCCCCGAAGGCGCGCACCGCGACGGCGTGGACCTGGTGTCGGTGCTGCTGCTGCGGCGCCACGGCGTCAAGGGCGGCGAGTCGCGCGTCTTCGACATCAACGGCCCGCAGGGCCTGCGCTTCACCATGAGCGAGCCCGGCACGCTGCTGCTGCTGGACGACACCCGAGTCATCCACGAAACCACCCCCATCCAGCCCGAAGGCGAGCTGGGCTGGCGCGACACGCTGGTGGTGACGCTGCGCAAGGGCGGCTTCCAGGGGCCGGAGGACCCGCTGCACCGCTGAGAACCTTTTCCCGTTCGCCCTGAGCTTGTCGATGGGCTCAGTCCGAACGGGATGCGGCGGCGACACCTCCCGTTGCACCCGCACATGCTGCGCTGCGGCAAAGTCGGCGGCCCCCGATCAGCCCGCAGCGTCATGGAGAGTTTCGTCACCGCCCCCTGGGCCCTGCGCCCGGACACCCTGCTGGGTGCGACCCTGGTGCTGATCCTGGCGGCGCTGCTGGGCGAGGGCTTGTGGCGGCTGCTGCACTGGCCGCGGCTCATGGGCTACGGCGCCGTGGGCTGCCTGCTGGCCATTGCCGGCCTGGGCGCCAGCGGCGGCGAGACCGCGCTGCGCCTGGTGGTGGACATGGCGCTGGCACTGCTGCTGTTCGAGGCCGGCGCGCGGCTGAACCTGCACTGGCTGCTGCGCAACCCGGCGCTGCTGGCCACCAGCGTGATGGAGTCGCTGCTCAGCGCGCTGGCGGTGTACTCGGTGGCGCTGTGGCTGCAGGTGCCGCAGTCCGTGGCCGGGGTGCTGGCGCTGATCGCGGTCAGCGTGTCGCCGGCGGTGGTGCAGCGCGTGATCGCCGAGTGCGACGCCGCCGGGCAGGTCACGGAGCGGCTGAGCACGCTCAGCGCGCTCAACACCCTCTACGCCGTGCTGCTGCTGCAGGCCTGGAGCGCCGGACTGCGCCTGAGCGACCCGGCGTGGCAGCAGGCGCTGCTGCCGGTGCTGCTGAACTTCGGCGGTTCCATCGTGCTGGGCACGCTGCTCGGGTCGGCGCTGGGCCTCATCGCGCGGCGGCTGGACCTGCGCCAGGACAACGCCGTGGCGCTGCTGCTGGGCTGCATGTTGCTGGCCCTGGCGCTGGCCAAGACGCTGCAGCTCTCCACGCTGCTGGTACCGCTGCTGGCGGGCATCTGGCTGCGCAACCGCCATCCGCGGCCCTGGGTGTGGCGGCGCCAGTTCGGCAGTGCCGGCGGGGTGCTGGCGCTGGTGCTGTTCGTGGCGGCGGCCTCGGCCTGGTCACCCTCGGCGCTGCCCGAGGCCATCGGCATTGCCGCCGCGCTGCTGCTGGCGCGTGCTCTGGCCAAGCTCGCCGCGGTGGCGATGCTGGCGCCTGCCAGCGGGCTGAGCTGGCGTCAGGCCGGCTGCCTGGGCGCGGCGCTGCTGCCCATGTCCGGCACCGCCTGGCTGCTGGCGCTGGACTTCGCGGCGCAGCACCCGGGCATCGCGCCGCAGCTCATGCCGCTGCTGCTGAGCATGGTGGCCCTGCTGGAGCTGCCCGCGCCGCTGGTGCTGCTGTACGGACTGCGCCTTGCCCGGGAAACCGAGGTGCACGAGCAGCCGCGCTGAAGCCCGCCTTCGTCCCGGTCCACCGTTGGAAGGAGAACCGCCATGAGCCTGCCGCCCTTCGCCAGTTCCGAGTCCTTCACGCTGGGCGTGGAACTGGAGCTGCAGATCGTCAGCCGCCACGACTACGACCTCACGCCCGGCTCGGACGACCTGCTGCGCCTGGTGAGCCGCCACAAGCTGGCCGCGGACGTGAAGCCCGAGATCACCAGCAGCATGATCGAGCTCTCCACCGGCGTGTGCCGCGAGCACGCGCAGGTGATCACGCAGCTGCGCGAGGTGCGCGACACGCTGGTGGAGTGCGCGCAGCAGCAGAACCTGCGCCTGTGCGGCGGCGGCACGCACCCCTTCCAGGACTGGAGCCGGCGGCGCATCTACGACACCCCGCGCTATCGCCAGGTTTCCGAGCTCTACGGCTATCTCAGCAAGCAGTTCACCGTCTTCGGGCAGCACGTGCACATCGGCTGCCCCGGCGCGGACCAGGCGCTGTGGCTGCTGCACGCGCTGCAGCGCTACGTGCCCCACGCCATCGCGCTGTCGGCCTCCTCGCCCTATGTGCAGGGCAGCGACACGGGTTTTCAGAGCGCGCGGCTGAACTCGGTGTTCGCATTCCCGCTCTCGGGCCGCGCGCCGTGGGTGCTCACCTGGAAGGAGTTCCAGACCTACTTCGGCAAGATGCACCACACCGGCGTGGTCGAGTCGATGAAGGACTTCTACTGGGACATCCGCCCCAAGCCCGAGTACGGAACGATCGAGGTGCGCGTGATGGACACGCCGCTGAGCATCGAGAAGGCCGCCGCCATCGCCGCGTACCTGCAGTGCGTGGCGCGGCGCCTGGTGCTGGAGGAGCCCTTCCAGCCGCGCGAGGACGACTACCTCGCCTACACCTACAACCGCTTCCAGGCCTGCCGCTTCGGGCTGGACGGCGAGGTGGTGGACCCGCGCAGCGCCGAGCGCCAGTCGCTGCGGGCGCAGATCGCGCAGACGCTCAAGGAGATCGAGCCGCACGCCATCGAGCTGCGTGCCGAGCCCGCGCTGCTGTTGTTGCGCGACATGCTCGGCCGCGACGACGGCAGCGACGCCACCTGGCTGCGCGCCGTGCAGGCGCACGAGCGCTACCTGCCCGAGGTCGTGCGGCGGCAGTGCCTGCGCTTCGAGGGGAGGGCGGCGACGCTGTGAGGACTCCGCCTCAAGGCGCCGATGCCTGCAGCCGGTCGCGCTGCGCCAGTGCCGGGAAGAGGCGGAACCACAGCCCCACCACCACCAGCGTGCCCACGCCGCCCAGGATCACCGAGCCGACCGGGCCGAAGGCCGCGGCGGTTGCGCCGGACTCGAACTCGCCGAGCTGGTTGCTCGCGCCGATGAAGATCGAATTGGCTGCCGCCACGCGCCCGCGCATCTCGTCGGGCGTGTCCAGTTGCACCAGCGTCTGGCGGATCACCACGCTCACCATGTCCGCCGCGCCCGACACCAGCAGCGCCACGAACGAGACGATGAAGCTGGTGGACCAGCCGAACACCAGCATGCACAGCCCGTACACGCCCACGGCCTGCAGCATCACGCGTCCCACGCGGCGCTCGATGGGCACGTGCGTGAGCCACACCGACACGGCCAGCGCCCCCACCGCCGGCGCCGCGCGCAGCAGGCCCAGGCCCCAGGGCCCGGTGTGCAGGATGTCGCGGGCGAAGATGGGCAGCAGCGCCGTGGCGCCGCCCAGCAGCACGGCGAAGAGATCCAGCGACAGCGCGCCCAGGATGGCCTGGCGATGCCAGATGAAGCGCAGGCCCGCGAGCATGGTGTTCCAGCTCGCCGGCTCGCGGTGCGCCGAACGCGCCACCGGCGTGATGCGCAGGATCAGCACACAGCCCAACGCGAACAGCGCCGCGCACACGCCGTAGACCACCGTGGCCCCAGCGGCGTAGAGAAAGCCGCCCAGCGCCGGCCCGGCCACCACCGCCGCCTGCGTCGCGCCGGAGCTGAAGGCCAGCGCCCGCGGCAGCACGGCCGCCGGCACCAGCGTGGGCGTCAGCGCCTGCTGCGAGGGCATCTGGAACGCGCGCGCCACGCCCAGCAGCAGCGACAAGCCCAGGATCAGCTCGCGCCCGATCCAGCCGCCGGCCGTGCCCAGTGCCAGCAGCAGGCCCACCAGCAGCTGCAGCGCCAGGCACATCGCCAGCAGGCGGCGGCGGTCGTGGCGGTCCACGATGTGGCCGGCCGGCAGCGTCAGCACCAGCGCCGGGATGAACTGCAGCAGGCCCACCAGGCCCAGGTCCCAGGCGCTGGCGGTGGTGTCGTACATCTGCCAGCCCAACGCCACCATGAGCATCTGCTGCGCGGTGGTACCGGCCAGGCGGCCCCACCAGAAAAGCATGAAGGGGCGAAAAGAGCGCAGCGCCGCGGTGGGCACCACCTCGGCGGCGGGAGGAAGGACAGCAGTCATGACTGACGGCCGGCCACCGCGCGCGGCGGCCGGGAACAACGGTGTGGGGTGGGTGCTCGATGCGGCGGGCGCCGGTGAGGCGGGCCGCGATGCCTGCGCACGGCAGGGAAATGAGCAGTAACAGCTTACGCGAAGCGCGCGGGCCGGCTAGGGTAGGGGGCATGCAACCGTTCGAAGCCTCCGCCGTGCAGTCCGATAACAACTCCACTTCTCCGGCCGCAGCCCAGGCGCGGCTTTTCATAGGCTTGTGGCCTGATGACGCGCAGCGCTGGGAAGCGCGCTCGCACCAGCAGCTCTGGCGCTGGCCGCCGCAGGCGCGGCCCACGCCGGCGTCCAAGCTGCACCTGACGCTGCACTTCATCGGCGAGGTGCCGCAGTCCGCGGTGGAGGGTGTGGTGCAGGCGATGCCCGCTTCCTTCAGCGCCGCGGAGCTGACCTTCTCGCACCCGGCGCTGTGGCGCGGCGGCATTGCGGTGCTGGAGCCCGAAGCGGTGCCACCGTCGCTGCTGTCGCTGCATGCGCAGCTGGGGCTGCGGCTGCGCCAGCTCGGGATCTCGCTGGAGGCGCGTCCCTGGCGTCCGCACCTGACGCTGGCGCGCCAGGCCCAGGGTGCCAAACCCCCCACCAACCCGCCGCCGCTGCACTGGCGCTTCTCACAGATGGCGCTGGTGCAGTCGGACGGCGGCTTCTACAAGGTGCTGAGGACGGCGGAGGCGGTGTGAGGGATCAGGGCTCCCTCACATCCGCCACCGGCTGCGCCCCGTAATCCAGGCGCTCCAGGTACGCCAGCAGCTTGGCCGCGGCCTGCTCCGGGCTGTCCAGCAGGCCCTGTTCGCGCAGCTGCACGAAGCGGTCGCGATCGGGGAAATGCGTGGGATCGGCGCCGCGCAGTTGCACCTGCATGTCGGTATCGATCACGCCCGGCGCCAGCGACACCACGCGCGCCCCCCGGGGCTTGAGCGCCTCGTCCAGCGCCAGCGCGCGGGTGAAATGGTCCAGCCCGGCCTTGACCGCGCAGTAGGGCGCGCTAGCCGCCATGGCGCGCCGGCCCAGGCCCGAGGAAATGTTCAGCACCTTGCGCGCCGCGCTCCAAGGCTCGGTGGCGCGCAGGAAGGCGCGTGTGAGCAGCACCGGCGCCTCCAGCCCCACGCGCAGCGCGTCCGACAGCAACGGCGCCTCCACGCCCTCCACCGGCCCGGGCGGCGTCAGCAGCGCGGCGTTGTTGACCAGCACAGCCTCGGCCACGGGCGTGCCGGCCTGCGCCCGCAGCCAAGCCTCCAGCCGCTCGGCGGCCGCCACGGGCTGCGCCAGGTCCTGCGCCCACTGCTCCAGCGCCACGCCCTGGGCGCGTGCCTCGCCTTCCAGCGTCGCGTCGGGACGGCGCGACAGCGTCAGCAGCCGCGTGCCTTCGCGCCGCAGCAGCGCCACGGCCAGGGCGCGGCCCATGCCGCGCGAGGCGCCGGTGAGGATGACCAATCGGTTCTGGTTCGTGCTCATGTCTTGTCCCCCATCGAATGGGCCTGCACCTGCTCGCCGCAGAGGAAGAAGCGCCCGCCGGCGATGTGGTGCAGCGTGCGCAGGGCGTCCAGCGCCGGGTCCGCGTCGGGGCCGTCGCGGAACTGCCAGCGCCCGTGGGCATAGGCGCGCGCGTCGGCCTGCGCCGCCACCACCTCGGCCAGGAAGAGATCGTGCTGCGCCTGCAGCGCGGGCTGCGGCAGCAGCCGGCACTCCAGCCAGGCCACGCAGCCTTCGATCAGCGGCGCCTGCGTTGCCTGCCCGGCGAAGCTGCCGATGCCGAAAGCCTCGAACTTGTCCAGCGCCTCGCCGCCGCAGCTGCCCACGGTGTAGGCCATGTCGGCCTGGGCGCGGCAGGGCAGGTTGAGCGCGAATTCGCCGGAGCCCTCGATCAGCCGCCTTGTAAAAGTGCTCTTGTCCAGCACCACCGCCACCTTGGGCGGATCGAAGTCCAGCGGCATGGCCCAGGCGGCGGCCATGAGGTTGCGGCGGCCGCCGTGGGCGGCGCTC
This sequence comes from uncultured Azohydromonas sp., assembly GCF_937926365.1. Classification (GTDB taxonomy): domain Bacteria; phylum Pseudomonadota; class Gammaproteobacteria; order Burkholderiales; family Burkholderiaceae_C; genus Azohydromonas. The sequence continues at coordinate 107,294 of NZ_CALAOH010000048.1, forward strand.
ACGAGCACGGTCGGCCCGTGGTTCATCAGGCGGTAGGCCTGGGGCAGGGGAACGTCTTGACGCATGGCGCCATGATGCCGGCGCTCAGAAGGGCGCCGGATCGGCGAAGCGCATGACCGTGCCATCGCCCGGGTGCGGCAGCGCCAGCTCCGCCGCGTGCAGGAGCAGCCGCGGCGCGCGCGCCAGCACCGCCGGCGGCGCATACAGCTCGTCGCCCAGGATCGGATGCCCCAGTGTCGCCAGGTGCACGCGCAGCTGGTGCGAGCGCCCCGTCACCGGCTCCAGCTCCACGCGCGTGGCCTGGTCCTCGTGCGCCAGCACGCGCCAGCGCGTCAGCGAGGGTTTACCAAGCGCGTGATCGACCATCTGCCGCGGCCGGTTGGGCCAGTCGCAGCGCAGCGGCAGCGCGATCTCGCCCCAGCCGCCGGGCGGCGCTTCCAGGTGCCCGTCCACCACCGCCACGTAGCGCTTGTGCACGCGGCGTTCGGCGAAGGCGATGCTCAGGAAACGCTGCGCCTCGGCGCCCCGGCCCATGGCGATCAGTCCCGAGGTCGCCATGTCCAGCCGGTGCACCACCAGCGCGTCGGGAAATTGCGCCTGGGCGCGGGCCGCCAGGCAATCGGGTTCGGTGCGCCCCGGTACCGCCAAAAGCCCGGAAGGTTTGACGAGGATCAGAAGATATTCGTCAGAATGGAGTAAGGAAATTCGATCCATATGAGTTTGTGAGCATATAGGTCCGATTTCTTGTCCTGGCGGCACAAGGGGGCGTGTGTAGAATGGTCCACGCAGAAATGTTTAGACACGTCATGGCGTGGCTTTCCTCCTGAGCCCCGCGGCGTCCTTGCGGATGCCGCTGCGGCCGGCCCGGTTTGAATTTCCATGCTGCGTTTTCTGAGCGTTTCCGCTCCGGCCTCGGGAGGAACACCGGCCGGGTTTCAATGCATCCACGAAAAAGGTTTTTCTCATGAGCATCCAACAATCCGGCATCGTCAAGTGGTTCGATGACGGCAAGGGCTTTGGTTTCATCACGCCAGATGGCGGCGGCAAGGACGTTTTCGCCCATTTCAGCGAAATCCAGGCCGACGGCTTCAAGAGCCTCAAGGAAAACCAACGTGTGGAATTCGAAGTGCGTGAGGGGCCCAAGGGCCTGCAGGCTGCCAAGATCCGCGCCCTGTAAGCGGGTTCTCCTCCCATGAAAAAACGCGGCCCTGGGCCGCGTTTTTCGTTGGAGTCGGGTGCGGGCCGTCTCAGAAGCGCTCGACCAGCCCCGTCTGCTGTGCCGTCTGCGGATTGGAGCCCGCCTCCCGCACGCGCTGCAGCGCTTGCACTGTGGGCAGGCCCAGCGCCTTGAGCACGCAGGCTGCGGCGCTACCGGTGCGCCCCAGCCCAGCGGCGCAGTGCAGCAGCACCGCGTCGCCCGCGCGCAGCGCCTCGGTGGCTTGCGCGATGCCGGCATGGAACTCCGGCAGATCCGGCGGCAGCCCGAAATTGCGCATCGGCAGGTTCAGCCAGCGGAAGGGCAGCGTGCCCTGCGCCACGGCCGAGCGGTAGGCCGGCGACAGCTCCGCGAGCTCCTCCACGGGTGCCAGGCACAGCACCAGCGACAGCCGTCGCTGCCGGGCCTCGGCCAGGAAGCGCTTCATCGGCTCGAAGCGCCCCGGCATGGCCGACAGCCACAGCTGCCCCGGCACGCCGGGCGGCAGCGCCACGCCGCGCATCACCGGAACGCTGCCGTCGCCTGCCAGGGGCGTGCTGGACGGCTGCCCCGCGCTCGCGGTCGTGGTGATGGACGGGGCGTTCATGCGCCGTGGCTCCCGATTCAGTGCGAGTACTGCTGGATGCCGGCAATGGCCCAGTCGCGGCTGCCGTCGGCCGGGCGCACCAGGTGCCAGACCTCGTCGAAGTCGGCCGCCGGCGCGTCGCGCTCCTCGCGGACCAGGCCGCTGTAGCGCACGCTCACCACCTGCTGGTCACGCTCCTGCACCCAGTCCAGCACTTGCGCGTCCACGCGCACCACGTCGGTGGTCTGGGCCTTGCCGCCGCGCTCCTGCAGGTCCAGGCGCAGGTGGGCGAACAGCTCCGGCGTGGTGAACTGGCGCAGGTCGTTGAGGTCGGCGGCATCGTTGGCGGCCTGCATGCGGATGAAGATCATCTTGGCCGCGCGCTCGAAGGACGCCTGGTCGAAGTCCGCCGGCAGGTTCGGGCCGGAGGCCGCCGGCGCCACCGCGCTGCCGTCCATGCCGGCCGTGGTGAAGCCCGTGCCCGGCTGGGCGACGTTGAAGCCCTCGGCCTGGCGCTGCATCGGCTGGCTCAGCCCCTGCTGCGCGTTCCACGGCGAGGCCATGCTGCCGTTGGTGCTGGTGCCCGCCGCGGCGCCGGCGTAGGCCGGCTGCGGACCGGCCTTCTTGCCGGCGAAGCGGCTGACCAGGAAGCGGATCAGGAAGATCGCGGCAATGGCCAGCAGCGCCATCATCACGAAGTTCGCCACCGCCTCACCCATGCCGAAGTGGCTCAGCAGCGCCGCGATGCCCAGGCCCGCGGCCAGGCCGGCCACGGGGCCGAGCCAATTGCGCTTGGGCGCCGCAGCCGCGGCCGCCGTGCCGGCCGCTGCGGGAGCGGCTTGCTGGGCCGGTGCGGCCTGGTTGGGGGCAGCCTGGTTCGGCGTCGCCTGGTTGGGCGGCGGCGTCTGCGGCGTGCTGCGCTGCGGCGTGCTGCGCTGGATGCCCGCCGAGCCGCCACCGCCCAGGCGCTTGGCCTCTGCCACGATGGGCGTGAACGACGCGGCCGCCACGGCCAGCATCAGCGCGCCCAGCAGTCCAGTCCTTGTCTTGTTCATTGCTTGGTCTCTCTCCGACGTCCGGGCAACGGCCCGGGCTTGAGTCTCTGAATGATGAGGGCCCCCCAAAGTTCCCCAAGGCGGGTGAATGACAATTTTGGGCATGCCTTTCCCGAAACCTGCATTCCGCGCCCATGGCCTGGGCCTGGAGCTCATCGCCGCGGCCTGTGCCCTGGCCGGCGGCGCATCCGCCCAGACCGTGTCGGCACTGCCGGCAGCCCCCGTGCCCGCCCCGGACGTCCCGGCGCCGCAGCGCGTGGAGATCACCGGCGAGCGCAGCGGCGGCGAGATGCAGGAGCGGCGCCAGTCCACCGTGGCCCGGACCGTGATCGGGCGCGAGGAGATCGAGCGCTTCGGCGACGCCTCGCTGGGCGAGGTGCTCAAGCGGCTGCCGGGCGTGACGCTGGACGGCGCGCCCGGGCGCGGCGGCAATCCGCGCCTGCGCGGGCTGGGCGGCGGCTACACGCAGATCCTGCTCGACGGCGAGCGCACGCCGCCGGGCTTCGAGATCGACTCCATCGCCCCTGAGCAGATCGAGCGCATCGAGATCCTGCGCGCGCCCACGGCCGAGACCGGCGCGCGCGCCGTCGCCGGCACCATCAACATCGTCACGCGCGAGAGTTTCAGGAAGCGCCTCAACGACCTGCGCCTGTCGCTGGGCCTGGAGGACGGGCGCTGGAGCCCCGGGCTGAGCTGGACGCGCAGCGGCGGCGACGGTGCGCTGTCCTACACCTTCGGCGCCAACGCGGTGCACACGCGTTTCAACACGCACAGCGTCAGCACGCTGGAGCAGGACGTTGCGGGCATGCCCACGCTGCGCCGCCAGGAAAGCACCGACGGCGCGACCGAGCGCCGGCGCCTGACGCTCAACGGCCGGCTGCAGTGGAAGCTGGGTGAGGGCGAGGCCTTCACGCTCACGCCCTTCGCCATCCTGTCGGGCACCGACAGCCGCCGCCACGGCGCGCTGGTGCAGGACCCGGCGGCCACCGCCCCCTACACGCAGCTCGACGGCCGCGGCCAGGCCGATTTCAACCTGCTGCGGCTGAGCGCGCAGCGCACGCAACGCCTGGGCGACGGCACGCGGCTGGAGTGGCGCGCCGGCGCCGGCCGCTGGCGCTACGAGGACGAGGTGGAGCGCTTCAAGCGCAACGCCTCGGACTCGCCGCTGCCGGGGGAGAGCGACCAGGCCACCATCACCGACCAGCGCTGGAACGCCGGCGTCAAGGCCTCCACGCTGCTGGCCGACGCGCACAGCGGCGTGGCCGGGCTGGAGCTGGAAGGCGCGCGGCGCGAGGAGCTGCGCACGTACCTGAGCGATGGCTTGCCCCGCTTCCCTGGCTACGGCACCGGGCTGCAGGCGCGCTCGCAGCGCGTGGCCGTCTACGCGCAGGACGAGTGGGAGATCAACCGGCATTGGGCCGCGCATGCCGGCTTGCGCTGGGAAAGCATCGAGACCCGCGGCGAGGGGCTGGACGGCGGGCAGCGCAACCGCAGCGCCGTGTGGAGCCCGCTGCTGCACGCGGTATGGAAGCCCGATCCGAAGCGGCGTGACCAGCTGCGCATGAGCCTCACGCGCAGCTACCGCGCGCCGGCGCTGAACAGCCTGGTGGGCCGTCCGCTGCTGAGCGTGAACAACAGCGCCACCAGCCCGGACCGCGCCGGCAACCCGGCGCTGCGCCCCGAGCTGGCCACCGGCCTGGACCTGAGCTTCGAGCGCTACCTGCCTGGCGGCGGGCTGCTGAGCGCCGGCGTGTTCCACCGCCGGATCAGCGATCTCGTGCGCTACGAGACGCTGCCGCCCGCGCCGGGCGAGCGCTGGGTGAACCGGCCCCACAACGTGGGCGACGCGACGGTGCAGGGGCTGGAGTTCGAGGCGAAGGTCGCGCTGCGCGAATTCATGGCGCCCGCGCCGTCGGTGGACCTGCGCGCCAGCGCCAATTTCTATCGCTCCCGCGTGGAGTCGGTGCCGGGGCCGGACAACCGCGTGGAGCAGCAGCCGGGCATGTCGGCCAATCTGGGTGCGGACTGGACGCTGCGCGCGCTGCCGCTGAAGGTGGGCGCCAACCTGCACTGGACGCCGGGCTACGTGACCCGGCTGTCGCCCACCGAGACGGCGGTGCAGGGCCGCAAGCCGGTGTTCGACGCCTACGCGCTATGGACCGTGAGCCCCACGCTGGGGCTGCGGCTGTCGGCCTCCAACTTCAGTTCGCCGGACTACGTGCGCGGCAGCGTTTACGACGACGGCACCCTGTACGAGAGCGCGCGGACGGTGAGCCGGAGCTACGTGGACTGGATGCTGCGGGTGGAGATGAAGCTGTAATTCCAGTTCGTCGTAGCGACTGAAATAACCCCGTCACACCCGCGAAGGCGGGTGTCCACGAACACCGGGCGGCATCCCGGCCGGCGTGGATGCCCGCCTTCGCGGGCATGACAAGGAAATATTTCAGCTTCGATCAAGAGCTGGAATAAGAGTGCGCAGTCGCGGCGCCTATTCCGCTTTCGCCTCCACCGCCGGGCCGCTCCCCGGCGGCAGGATGCGCACCCGTGCCCCGGCCACCGCCACCACCTGGCCCGGGCGCAGCTTGGCCGTCTTGCGCAGCTCCTGCTGGCCGTCCACCTGCACCTTGCCGGCAGCGACCAATGCCTTGGCCGCGCCGCCGTTGTCGGCCAGCCCCGTGGCCTTCAGCAGCGCGTCCAGCGGGATGAACTCGCCGCGCAGCTCGAAATCGATGTGTTGCATGCGCATGTCAGGCCGCACTTTCCAGGTTGAATTCACGCGCCAGCAGCGCATAGGAGCGCCGGCGCACGGCCGGCTCGAAAGCCCAGGTGTTGATGACGAGCTCGTCCAGCTCCAGCGCCGCGGCCAGCGCGCGCAACTGCGCGCCCACGCTGGCCGGCGTGCCGACGAACGCCTTGGCCCTCATCGGTGCGAGTTGCTGCAGCTCGATGTCGTCGAAGCCGCGGCGGGCGATGTCGTCCGGCGGCTGCAGCGCGCCGAACACGCCGCGCGCGCGGTCCAGCCGCCAGCGCTCGCGCGACAGCGCGTGGTGCCGCGCCTCCTCCTCGGTGTCCGCCACCAGTGCCCAGACGCAGATGGTGGCTTGCGGCTTCGGATGCCGCGCGCTCGGCCGGTACAGGCTGCGGTAGAGGTGCAGCGCCTGCTCCACGCCCTGGCCGTCCATGAAGAAATAGGCGAAGGCGTAGGGCAGCCCCAGGTGCGCGGCGAGCTGCGCGCCGTAGTCCGAGCTGCCCAGCATCCACAGCGTGGGCGAGCGCTCCTCGCCGGCGCCTTCGGGCGGGCGCGGATGCGCCGTGATGCCCTGGTGCGACGCGCCGCTGGCCCAGGCTTGCAGTTCCTGCACCTGCTGCGGGAAGTTCTCCGCCGCGGCGTAGGCGTTGGGGTTCAGGGCCCGGGCCGTGCGCATGTCGCCGCCCGGGGCACGCCCGACACCCAGGTCGATGCGCCCGGGCGCCAGCGCGTCCAGCACGCGGAACTGCTCCGCGACCTTGAGTGCCGAGTAGTGCGGGAGCATCACGCCGGCGCTGCCCAGGCGGATGCGCGAGGTGCGTGCGGCGATGGCCGCCTGCAGCAGCTCCGGCGCGCTGCCCACGATGGTCGGCAGGTTGTGGTGCTCCGAGCACCAGAAGCGCTGGTAGCCCAGCGCCTCGCAATGCACGGCCAGCTCCAGCGTGTCGCGCAGGGCCGCGTCCTCCCCGGCGCCGGCCAGGGAGACGGATTGGTCGAGGACTGAAAGTTTCATGGGTGGGCCGGCAAGGCGCCGGCGAAGAAAAGAAGGAACCTATCCCGTTCGGGCTGAGCTGGTCGAAGCCCTGCCGCCTGGCCGCAGCGCCCGTTCGTGCTTCGATACGACCGCAGGGCGCACCCTGCCCTGAGGTATCGAAGGGTCAGCACGAACGGGCTTTCCGTGTTCGGCTTCATGAGCCTGAAACGCCGCGTGGGACGGGCAGGGCGGGCAATCTACCCCAGCCCCGCTGCCGGCTTGCCGGCAAGGCCCTTGCCGGTGCGCTCCGGTGGGGCTCCGGATAATGACCGCGATGACCGAATCAAGCATCTCCACGGCGGCCGGCCCGAGCTTCGGGCGACTGCCGCTGCCGCCCGCGCTGCTGGCCAATCTCGAACAGCTGGGCTACCTCTCCATGACCCCGATCCAGGCCGCGGCGCTGCCGCTGGCGCTGGCCGGGCACGACCTGATCGCGCAGGCGCGCACCGGCAGCGGCAAGACCGCCGCCTTCGCGCTGCCGCTGCTCACCCGCCTGGACGCGGCGCGGCTGGAGGTGCAGGCCCTGGTGCTGTGCCCCACGCGCGAGCTGGCCGAGCAGGTGACGCAGCAGATCCGCCGCCTCGCCCGCGCCGAGGCCAACGTCAAGGCGCTCAACCTCAGCGGCGGCAGCCCGATCAAGCCCCAGGCCGAGAGCCTCGCCTACGGCGCGCATGTGGTGGTGGGCACGCCCGGGCGGCTGCTGGACCACCTGCAGCGCGGCACGCTCAAGCTGGACGCGCTGTCCACCCTGGTGCTGGACGAGGCGGACCGCATGCTCGACATGGGCTTCTTCGACGACATCGCCGCCGTCGCCGCCCAGTGCCCCAGGCAGCGCCAGACGCTGCTGTTCTCCGCCACCTACCCCGAAGGCATCGCCAAGCTGGCCCAGCGCTTCCTGCGCGAGCCCAAGGAAGTGAAGGTCGCCGAGAAGCACGCGCCGGGGCGCATCGTCGAGCACTGGTTCGAGGTCACGGAGGACCAGCGGCTGCATGCCGTGTCGCGGCTGCTGGCGCATTACCGCCCGGTCAGCAGCCTGGCCTTCTGCAACACGCGCCAGCAGTGCCGCGACCTGGTGGACGTGCTGCGCGCGCAGGGCATCGAGGCGCTGGCGCTGCACGGCGAGCTGGAGCAGCGCGAGCGCGACCAGGTGCTCATCCGCTTCGCCAACCGCAGCTGCTCGGTGCTGGTGGCCACCGACGTGGCCGCGCGCGGGCTGGACATCCAGGGGCTGGACGCGGTGATCAACGTCGAGATCACGCCCGACGCGCAGCAGCACGTGCACCGCATCGGCCGCACCGGGCGCGCCGATGCGCCGGGCCTGGCGCTGAACCTGGCCAGCCTCGACGAGATGGGCCGCGTCGGCCAGATCGAGCAGCAGCAGGGGCGCGAGTCGCGCTGGGAAAAGCTCGATGCGCTGACCGAAGCGCCCGGCGGAGCGCTGCGCCCGCCGATGCACACCCTCCAGATCCTGGGCGGGCGCAAGGACAAGATCCGTCCCGGCGACGTGCTGGGCATGCTCACCGGCGAGGGCGGCCTGGAGGCCGCGCAGGTCGGGCGCATCCACGTCGGCGACTACCAGACCTACGTCGCGGTGGCGCGCGAGGTGGCCGCGGCCGTGGTGGCGCGCCTGGCCCAGGGCAAGCTCAAGGGCCGGCGCGTGAAGCTGCGGCTGCTGCGGGACGCGCCGCAGGACGCCTGAGCAGGAGGCCGGCCCCGTGTTGCGTTCCCTCGCCGCCTTCTTCGAGCGCCTGGTCGATCCCTACCCGGAAGCCCCGCCTCCCGCGCCGCCCAAGAGCTTCTTCGCCTTCCTCTGGACCTGCTCGCGCGGCATGCGCCCGTGGCTGCTGGGCATGACGGTGCTCACCGCCGTCATCGGCGCCTTCGAGGCGCTGCTGTTCGGCATGCTCGGCCGCATGGTGGACTGGCTCGCCGGCGTGCCGCCCTCGGAGCTGTGGGCGCGCGAGAAGTGGAGCCTGCTGGGCTTGGCGGCCATCCTGCTGTTCAGCCCGCTGGTGGTGGCGCTGCAGACGGCCTTCAAGCACCAGACGCTCGCGGGCAACTTCCCGATGCGGCTGCGCTGGAATTTCCACCGCCGCATGCTGGGCCAGAGCCTGGCCTTCTACCAGGACGAGTTCGCCGGCCGCGTCGCCACGAAAGTGATGCAGACCGCGCTGGCGGTGCGCGAGGCCTGGTTCACGCTGGGCGACATCCTGGTGTTCGTGACCATCTACTTCGTCACCGTGGTGGTGGTGGCCGGCGCCTTCGACCTGCGCCTGATCTGGCCCTTCGCCGCCTGGGTGGTCTGCTACGGCCTGGCGCTGTGGTACTTCGTGCCGCGCCTGGGCAAGGTGTCGAAGGCGCAGGCCGATGCGCGCTCGCTCATGACCGGCCGCATCACCGACGCCTACACCAACATCGCCACCGTGAAACTGTTCTCGCACGCGCAGCGCGAGGCCGGCTACGTGCGCACGGCGATGCAGGAGTTCATGGTCACCGTGCACGGCCAGATGCGGCTGGTCAGCGGCTTCGAGATCGTCAACCACACGCTGAGCATGGGCCTCATCGGCAGCACCGCCGGCGTGGCGCTGTGGCTGTGGCTGCAGGGCCAGGCCAGCGCCGGCGCGCTGGCGGCGGCCACCGCCATGGCGCTGCGGCTCAACGGCATCTCGCACTGGATCATGTGGGAGATGGCCTCGCTGTTCGAGCACGTCGGCACGGTGCAGGACGGCATCAACACCCTGAGCAAGTCGCGCACGGTGGTGGACGTGCCCGATGCGCCGCCGCTGCGCGTCACGCGCGGCGAGGTGCGCTTCGAGCACCTGCGCTTCGCCTACGGCGCCGAAGGGCCCGCCGCCGAGCCGCTGCTGGCGGATTTCAACCTGCACATCCGCCCGGGCGAGAAGATCGGCCTGGTGGGACGCTCCGGCGCGGGCAAGAGCACGCTGGTGAACCTGCTGCTGCGCTTCTATGACGTGCAGGGCGGGCGCATCCTGATCGACGGCCAGGACATCGCGCAGGTGACGCAGGACAGCCTGCGCGCGCAGATCGGCATGGTCACGCAGGACACCTCGC
>NZ_CALAOH010000049.1 GCF_937926365.1 uncultured Azohydromonas sp.
AGGGCGAGTCCGCACCGCTGCCGGCCGTCGCGGGCCTGGATGCGGCGCGGGCGCTGCGCTACCTCGGCGGCCAGCCCGCGCTCTACCGGCGCGTGCTGCGCCAGTTCCTGCAGCACTACGGCAGCGGCGCGGTGGACGAGGCGCGCGCGCTGCTGGCGGCCGGCGGCGCGGCCGCGCTGGCGGCGCTGGTGCACGCGCTGCGCGGCTCGGCCGAACCCATCGGCGCCGGGGCCCTGGCGCAGAGCGCGCGGGCGCTGGAGCGGGCGTTGGCCGACGGCACCTCGGCGCAGGCCCTGGCGGTGGCGGCCGAGGGGGTGCTGGACGAGCTGCAGACGCTGCTGGAGGACATCCGGCAGGCGCTGGCGCTGGCGCCGCCGGCCGGGCCCGAGAACCACCCGGCCGCCGAGATCGAACCCGGGCAGCTGCGGGAGCTGGCACGGCTGCTGGGCGCGGGCAACTACGCGGCCGTGGCGCGCTGGCGCGACCTGGCCCCCGCGCTGCGCCGGCGTTGCCCCGCCGCCGCGGACGAGATCGAGGCGCGGCTGCTGGCCTTCGACTTCGAGCAGGCGCGGGTGCTGGTGGAGCGGCTGGAGCGGGAGCGCGTGCCCGAGGCCGAGCTCAATCCAGCCTGACGGCGATCTTCCCGAGCTGCGCCCCCGCCTCCAGCCGGTCCAGCGCGGCGTGGAGCCCGTCCAGCGCCCAGGTGGAGTCGATCACGGGCCGGATCGCGCCGCCGGCGCAGGCACGCAGCAGCGCGTCCATCTCGTGCAGGTCGCCCAGCGTGGAGCCCAGGATCTGCAGCTGGCGGATGAACACCCGGCGCAGGTCCGCCGGCGGCTGGTCGCCGCTGGTGGCGCCACAGGTGACGATGCGCCCGCCGCGCGCCACCGCGCGCAGCGCGCTGTCCCACACCGCCGCGCCCACGTTCTCGATCACCACGTCCACGCCGCGCCCGCCCGTGAACGCCAGCACCGCCTTGGCCACGTCCTGGTGCGCGCCGTTGACGGCATGGTCGGCGCCCAGCACCAGCGCGCGCTGCAGCTTGGCGTTGTCGCGCGAGGTGACGATGGCCTTCGCGCCGGCCCACTTCACCAGCTGCAGTGCCGCCAGCGACACCCCGCCGCCGATGCCGAAGATCAGCACCGTCTCCCATGGCTTGAGCCGCGCCTTGTTGAACAGCATGCGCCAAGCGGTGAGGTGGTTCACGCCCAGGGCGGCGGCCTCCTCGAAGCCGAAGCCTTCGGGCATGGGAAAGACGTTGCGCGCGGGCAGGCTGACGAACTGCGCCAGCGTGCCGTCGCGGTGCTCGCCCAGGTAGGACACGCGTGGACACAGCACGCCCTCGCCGCGGGCGCAGAACTCGCAGCGCCCGCAACTGATGGCCGGGTGCAGCAGCACGCGCTGGCCGGGCCGCAGCAGCGTCTCGCCGTCGTCCACCTCCTCCACGACGCCGGCGCCGTCGATGCCCATGACTTGCGGCAGCCGGTGCGTGATGCCCGCGCCGCTGTCGCGCATGTACAGGTCCACGCGGTTGAGCGTGGCGGCGCGCATGCGCACCAGCACCTCGCCCGGCGCGCGCCGCGGCCGTGGCCGCTCGCCGATGCTCACCACCTCGTTGCCGCCGTGGCCGGTGATGAACGCGGCCTTCATCGTCTGCGTCATGTCTGCTCCTCCATCGCCTGGAGCCGCATGATGCCTGCCACGCGGGGCACGCCCGGACCGGCGGCGCTCAAGCCTCCAGCCGCTCCACCACGCAGGCGTGCAGCTCCTGCGGACGGCCGAGGTGGTAGCCCTGGACCTGGTCCACGCCCACGCTGCGCAGCAGCGCCAGCGTCTCCTCGTCCTCGACCATCTCGGCCACGGTGATCTTGTTGAGCCCCTTGGCCACGTCCACGATGGCGCGCACGAACACCAGGTCGTCGCGGTCGCGCGCCAGGTTGCGCACGAACAGGCCGTCGATCTTGAGCACGTCCGCGGGCAGGTGCTTCAGGTACGCGAAGGAGGCGAAGCCGCTGCCGAAGTCGTCCAGGCACACGCGGCAGCCCATGGCGTGCAGCTGCCCGATCAGGCGCTTCGCGTCGCGCAGGTCGCCCACGGCCGCGGTCTCGGTCAGCTCCACCAGCAGCCGGTGCGGCGCCACGCCATGGCGGCGCAGCTCCCGATCGATGTGGCGCGGCAGCGCCGGGTCCTCGAAGGAGCGCCCGGAGATGTTCACCGCCACCGCCGGCAGGCTCGGCACCGCCGCCAGCGCGGCCACGGCGCGGCTGAGCACCCAGAGGTCGATCTCGCGAATGAGCCCGCTGCGCTCGGCATGCGCGATGAACTGCCCCGGCGTGATCAGCCGCGCCGGGTTGGCGTCGTCGCGCAGGCGCAGCAGCAGCTCGTAGTGCTGCAGCGAGCCGTCGCGCGCGTCATGGATGCCCTGGAACAGCGGCACGAAGCGGTCCTGGTCCAGCGCGCGGCGCAGCCGCTCGTTCCAGCCGATGCGCGCGAGCTTCTCGTCGGTCACGTCGCGCTCGCGGTCGTAGAGCCGCCAGCCGTTGCGGCCCGCTTCCTTGGCCTGGTACATGGCGGCATCGGCGCGCGCCACCAGCTCGTCGGCGTTGTCCGCATGCTGGGGAAACAGCCCGATGCCCAGGCTGGAGGTCAGCCGCAGGCTCTGGCCGCGGAAGGCCACCGGCAACCGCGCGACGACCTGCACCACCCGCTGGCACAGCGCCGGCAACATCTCCGGCCCCTCGGGCTCGCAGATCAGCGCGAACTCGTCGCCGCCCAGCCGCGCGAAGAACTCGCTGCGCCGCACCAGCGCGCCCACCTCGGCCGCGACCTGGATCAGCACCTTGTCGCCGGCCTGGTGGCCGAAGCGCTCGTTGATGAGCTTGAACTCGTCCAGGTCGAACATCAGCAGCGCCAGCTGCGTGCCCTGGCGCCCGGCATGCGCCAGCCGCCGCTGCAACTCGTGCTGGAACGAGCGGCGGTTGTACAGCCCCGTGAGCGGGTCGCGCTCGGCCAGATAGACCAGCTGCTGCGAGGTGCGGCGCTCGACCGTGACGTCGTTGAGGATCCACAGCCGCCCGATGGGCTGGCCGTCCTCGTTGCGCACCGGGTGCGCCGTGCGCGTGAGCACCGTGCCGTCGCTCAGCGGCAGCTCCTGGGTGTTGACGCGGCCCTCGCCGGTGGTGAAGCAGTCGTCGGACACGCCGCGCACCGCGGCCAGCGCCGCCAGCGCCTGCACCGCGTGGCCGTCGAGCTCGGCGTCGGCGTCGATGCCCAACAGCCGGCACAGCGCGGGGTTGTGGTAGACGATGCGGTCCTGCTCGTCCACGAACAGGATGCCGATGGTCATGGCCGACAGCAGCGCCGACAACCGCGCGTGCTCCGCGCGCGACTGGGCCAGGTAGCACTCCTGCAGCGCGTGCGCCTCGTGCAGCGCCTGCATGCGCTCGGCGATGGCCGCGGCCATGGTGTTGAACGCGCGCGTGAGCGTGCCCACCTCGTCGCGGCTGTTGACCCGCAGCCGTACGTCGAAGCTGCCTTCGGCGATGCGCTGCGCCGCGCCGGTGAGCCGCTTGAGCGGGCGCGTGAGCCAGCGCCCCACCGCCACCAGCAGGCCCAGCGAGGCCAGGATCGCCCCCGTGCCGATGGCCACGTTCCGCGCCACCAGCTGCTGCGCCGTGTCGCGCAGCGCCTGCAGCGCGATGCCGAAGTGCAGCCGCCCATAGCTCTGGCCGGCCAGCTCGATGGGCATTTCCACGTCGAAGAAGCCGTCGGGCAGGTCCAGCCGCAGCTCGGTGTCCACCGGCGGCAGCCGCCGTGACATGTTCCAGCCCTCGCTGGCGATGGGCTTGCCCTCGCGGTCCAGCAGCACCAGGTAGGCCAGGGCCTGCGCGCTGCGGCTCTCGCGCAGGATCTCCTGCAGCGTGACGATGTCCTGCTGCGCCAGCGGCGCGGCCAGCGCGGCGTTGAGCAGCGGCATGGACTGCTCCACGCGCAGCGCGGCCTGCGCGCGCAGCGCCCCGTCCATGAGCTGCGCGCCGCTGAGCACCAGCAGGCCCAGCACCGCCGCTTCGAGCAGCACGCAGGCCAGGATGATGCGGGCCGCCAGCGAGCCCAGCAGCTCCCGCCAACGACTCAACGCAGGATCTCCAGCTGTGTCCGGAGGTCGTCCACCAGCGGGTCGAGGCTGGCCATGTCGCGCGCGGACACCGGCACCAGCGTGCCGTGGCCCAGCTCCTCCATGAAGCGGCGCCCGGCGTCGGTGCGGTTGGCGAACTCCACCATCAGGCGGCGCAGCGTCTCGACCTGCGGCGCGCGCAGCGCCGGGCTGGCCAGGTACAGCAGCGGCGTGGTGGTGCTCAGCACCGCCAGCGTGCGCACCGGCGCGGAGGCGGCGGCGCCGACCTGCCGCAGCGCGGTGGAGGAGGTGATGGCGGCCACCGCATCGCCGCGGCGCATCGCCGCCAGCGAGTTGGCGTGGCTGTTTGTGGGACGCACCGCCACGTCGCGCCCGGGCACCAGCCCACGCTCGCTCAGCGCGCGCACGCCCGCCAGCGTCAGCGTGGCCAGCGAGTCGGTGGTGGCAATGGTCTGGCCACGCACGCCCGAGACGTCCTGCAGCGCGCTTTCCTTGAGCGTGACCAGCAGCACCTCCAGCGAGTTCCGCGGGCGCAGCAGCGGCGCGTAGCCGGTCTCGTTCTGCGCCATGCGCCCGAAGGCTGGCGAAGTGGCGATCAGGTCGTAGTCGCGCTTGGCGGTCTTGTCGAGGAAGGTCAGGTAGTCCGGCGCCGTCACCAGCCGCACCGGGCGCTGCAGCGAGCGCTCCAGGTACTCCTGCAGCGGCGTGTAGAGCTGCACGATCGCGCGCGCGCTCAGATAGGGAACGACACCCAGCGTCAGCGGACGCTCGCCCGCGGCTCGGGCCGCGGGAGCAAGGGTGAGCACGAAGCCCATCAGAAACGTCAAAAGGGCGCGCATCGGTGTCACCGCCGCTGTGGTTGGAATGGTCCCGGCCCCCAACCTAGGGGGCGGCGCTCAGCCGCGCATTGTCACCGCCCCGGAACAGTGGTAGCGCGACGGAAACCGGTTACCACGTGATACATGACACGACACGCGTCCTGAGCGGCACGTTGCGGCGGCTTCACGTTTCTTTACGCCGTCCACACGGCTGGGCAAAGCGGGGTCTTCAAGCTTCAGGCTCCCCACTACGACAACCGTGGAGCTTTCCCAGATGAACACGCGAACCTTCTCCGCCCTCCGTTCCCTGCCGCGGCTGCGCGCCCGCGGCGCCGCGCTGGCGCTGGTGCTCGGCCTGGCCGGCGCGGCCGGGCTGGTCACGGCCCAGCCCGCCCCTCCGCCGCCGGCCGCTTCCGGCGCGATGCCCGGCGGCCCGATGCACATGCATGGTCATGAGCACGGCCACGGCCCCCGCCATGGCGGCCCGATGGGCGGGCGTTACATGGAGCGCATGCTGGAGCGCGTCAACGCCACCGCCGAGCAACGAACCAAGATCCGCGCCATCTTCGAGGCCGCCGGCAAGGACATGCGCGCCCAGGCCGACACCCGCCGGCAGTTGCGCGAGCAGGGCCTGGCGCTGCTGGCGCAGCCGACCATCGACGCCAACGCCGTGGAAAGCCTGCGCCAGCAGATGCTGGCCCAGCACGACCAGGCCTCGCAGCGCTGGTCCAAGGCGATGGTTGAGGCCGCAAACGTGCTCACGCCGCAGCAGCGCGCGCAACTGGCGGAGGAAATGCGCAAGCGCGGCGAGCGCGGCCATGGGCACGGACCGCGTCGCTGAGGGGGATATGCTCTCGCGCTCCTTGACGAGCCCGAGTTCCCCTGACATGCCCCGACTGCTGCTGATCGACGACGATGCCCGACTGAGTGCCATGGTGGCCGACTACCTGCGCGGAGCCGGCTTCGGCGTCGATACCGCCCCCACGCTGGCCGAGGGGCGCCGGCGGCTGCTGATGGAGAGCTTCGACGCGCTGGTGCTGGACCTGATGCTGCCCGACGGCGACGGCCTGGACCTCACGCGCGAGCTGCGCGCCGATCCGCGCACGCGGCGGCTGCCGCTGCTGATGCTCACCGCGCGCGGCGAGCCGCTGGACCGCATCGTGGGCCTGGAGCTGGGCGCCGATGACTACCTGTCCAAGCCCTTCGAGCCACGCGAGCTGCTGGCGCGCGTGAAGGCGCTGCTGCGCCGCGCCGCGCCGGGCGCGCCCGCGGACGAGACGCTGCGCTTCGGCCGGCTGGAGATCGACATGGGCGCGCGCAAGGCGCGGCTGGACAGCCGCGAGGTCGATCTCACCGCGCACCAGTTCGAGCTGCTGCGCGTGCTGGCCCAGCATGCCGGGCGCGTGATGACGCGCGACCAGATCATGGACGCGCTCAAGGGCCACGCGCAGGAGGCCTTCGACCGCTCGATCGACGTGCACGTCTCGCGCATCCGCGCCCTGATCGAGGACGACCCGCGCAACCCGCGCCGCGTGCTCACCGTGCGCGGCGTGGGCTACCTCTTCGCGCGGCGGCCGGACGAGGCGGGGCAGGAAGAAGGCAAGTGAAGGCCCCGCACCGCGGCGCCGGCGCGCCATGAAATCCCTCTACCTGCGCGTCTGGCTCACCGTCGTGGCCGTGCTGGCGCTGTTCGCGCTGGGCTCGGGATGGTTGTTCCAGCACCAGATGGAGCGCGAGCGCGGGCGCTTCGACGCCGCCGCCAGCGAGCGCCTGGCCGCCTGGGGCGAGCTGCTGCAGCAGGCGCTGCCGCCGCCGCAGGCCCCGGCGGCGCAGCAGGCCGAAACCCTGCGCGAATGGTCCGAGCGCTTGCGCGTGCCGCTGGCGCTGGACGACCCCAAGGGTCGGCGCATCGGCGAGGCCGAGGCCTTCGCGCGCATCAGCACCGGGCCCCAGGCGCGGGTGCTGCCCATCAAGCTCGACGACGGCCGCACGCTGTGGCTGGCGCGCCCGCCGCGCGGGCCGGGCGGGCACCGCGGGCCTCCGCTGCCGCCCGCGCCACCGTGGATCCGCGGCACGGGGCTGGTGGCGGTGCTGGCGCTGCTGTTCGTGGCCGTGGCCGCGGGCGCATACCCGGTGGTGCGGCGCCTGACGCGGCGGCTGGAGGCGCTGCAGGCGGGCGTGGAGCGCTTCGGCAGCGGCGCGCTGGCGCACCGCGTGGACGACAGCGGGCGCGACGAGGTCGCGGCCCTGGCGCGCAGCTTCAACCAGGCGGCCGAACACATCGAAACGCTGTTGCGCTCGCACCAGTCGCTGCTGGCCAACGCCAGCCACGAGCTGCGCTCGCCGCTGGCGCGGCTGAAGATGGCCGTCTCGCTCATGGAGACGGCGCCCCCGGGCCAGCAGGCCGGGCTGCAAGCCGAGATCCACGCCAACATCGCCGAGCTCGACGCGCTGGTGGAGGAAGTGCTGCTGTCCAGCCGGCTGGACGTGCGCCCGGAGCTGGAGCGCCACCCGGTGGACCTGCTGGCGCTGGCGGCCGAGGAAGCGGCGCGCGTGGGCGCGCAGCTGCAGCCGCAGGCCGACGCCGACTTCAGCGTGCAGGGCGAGGAGCGGCTGCTGCGCCGCGCGCTGCGCAACCTGCTGGAGAACGCGCGCCGCTACGGCGGCGAGGAGGTGGTGCTGGAGCTGGGGCGCGGTGCCGATGGCCGCGTGCGCGCCGCCGTGTGCGACCGCGGCCCCGGCGTGCCGCCGGACATGCGCGAGCGCATTTTCGAGCCCTTCTTCCGCCTGCCCGGCCATGCCGAGCAGCAAGGCGGCGTGGGCCTGGGGCTGAGCCTGGTGCGCCAGATCGCGCAGCGCCACGAGGGCAGCGTGCGCTGCGAGCCGCGCGAGGGAGGCGGCAGCTGCTTCGTGCTGGAATTGCCCGCATGCTGAACCAGGCCACCACCACCCTCGCCTTCGACACGCCCGGCCGCGCGCTGCTGGAGATCACGCGCCGCGTGCGCGACTGGACCCAGGCGCAAGGCTTCCAGGAAGGGCTGCTGACGCTCTTCGTGCGCCACACCTCCGCCAGCCTGCTGATCCAGGAGAACGCCGATCCCGAGGTGCAGCGCGACCTGGAGCGCTTTTTCGCCCGCCTGGTGCCCGACGGCGACCCGCTGTTCCGCCACCGCGACGAGGGGCCGGACGACATGCCCGCGCACGTGCGCGGCGCGCTCACGGCAACGCAACTCTCCATTCCGCTGCTGCAGGGGCGGCTGGCGCTGGGCACCTGGCAGGGGATCTACCTCTGGGAGCACCGCCACCGCGCGCACCGGCGCGAGGTGGCGCTGCACCTGCTGGGGCGCTGAGGTTCCAGGGTCATCTCCCAGGCCGCGCCGGCGGCGCACCGGCACCGCGCTTGCCCCAACCCGCCATCGTTTCGCCTCGGGAGAGCCGCCATGCCCCAGTGGTTGCAAGCCGGCCTGTGGGGCCTGCTGGCCGGCGGCGCGCTGCTGCTGGGGGCGTGGATCGGCTACCGCGTGCGCATCCCCGCGCGGCTGGTGGCGGCGGTCATGGCCTTCGGCGCCGGGGTGCTGATCTCGGCCCTCTCCTTCGAGCTCATGGACGAGGCCTTCAAGAGCGGCGGGCTCGACTCCACCGCGCTGGGCTTCGTGGGCGGCGCGACGGTGTACACGGCCGCCAACTACCTGCTCTCGCACCGCGGCGCGCGGCACCGCAAGCGCTCGGGCGGACATCAACCCTCGGAGCAGCAGCACGAGGGCAGCGGGCTGTCCATCGCGCTGGGCGCGCTGCTGGACGGCATTCCCGAATCCATCGTCATCGGGCTGAGCCTGCTCAAGGGCGGCGCGGTGAGCACGGTGGCGGTGGCGGCGATCTTCCTGTCCAACCTGCCCGAAGGGCTGTCCAGCGCCGCGGGCATGAAGAAGGCCGGGCGCGGGCCGGGCTACGTGTACGGCGTGTGGGGCGGCATCGCGCTGGCCTCGGGGCTGGCAGCCGTCGCGGGCTTCGTGCTCTTCGATGGCAGCTCGCCGGAGGTGGTGGCCGCCACCACCGCCATCGCCGCCGGGGCGATCCTGGCCATGCTGGTGGACACCATGATCCCCGAGGCCTTCGAGCAGGCGCACGACTTCGCGGGGCTCATCACCGCGATGGGCTTCCTGGCGGCGTTCGCGTTGAGCAAGTGGGGACATTGAGGTGGCCGGCGCACCGCCTCACCCCGCGCTCCCTTCCAGCCCCTCCAGCAGCAACGCCACTTCCGCCGCCGCCGTGTAGTGCAGCCCCGGCGTGTCGGCCAGGGTGCGGTCGCGGCTGCCGGAGACGATGACCTGCAGCATGCGCACGTACACCCGGTCCTCGGCCGGCAGGCGCGGGTCCGCGGCCAGCTCCTGCAGCACCGCCTCGGCCTGCGCCCGGTCCCCGTCGCGCAGCGCCTGCCCCACGGCCGTGCCCAGCTGCGCGTTGCCGTCGTGGGCTTCGCCACCCGCGCGGCGCCAAGCCAGGTAGGCGGACGCAGCCTCGCGCCGGGCCCGCTCGGCCGCCGCCGCATGGCCCGCGGCCTGCTCGATGGACGCCAGCAGCGCCCAACGCGCCCAGGGTTGGGCCGTGGCGCCGGCTTGCACCGCGTCCTGCAGCGCCGCACTGGCTTCGGCCCGGGCTTCGTCCAGGCGCCCCAGCCGGCGCAGGCAGTCGGCGGCGTTGCCGCGCAGCAGGCTCCGCACCGCCGGGTTGCCGCCGTGCCCGGCGCACTGCTCGCCCTGCCTGAAACAGCCCAGCGCCTCCTCGGCGCGGCCCAGGTGCTCCTCGTACAGCACGCCCAGCTGGTTGAGCGTGAGCGCCTGGCCCAGCGCGTCGTGCAGGCGGGTCTGCCGCTCCAGCGCCTCGCGCCAGGCGGCTTCGGCCTCCACCGGCTGCCCGGCCTTCAGCTGCACCAGACCCACCTGGTAGCAGACGGCCGCCACGGCGCGCGCGTCGCCGAGCTGCTCGAAGCCACGGCGCGCGGCGTCCAGCGCCGCCAGCGCCTCGGCCCAGCGCTCCTGCCGCAAGCACAGATTGCCCAGCTGCCCCTGGCCGATGGCCACCTGCCGCGGGTCCCCCGCCGCCTGCGCCGCCTGGATGCTTGACCGGTACGCCTGCGCCGCCTCGTCCAGCCGGCCCAGCTCGCACAGGCCCTCGCCGCGCTCGGCCCAGCAGGCGGCGGCCAGGCGATGGTCCGAAGGCGCCCTGGCCAGGCGCGCGCAAGCCTCCTCCAGCAGCGGCAAGCCCTCCCGCGTCCGCTTCAAGGCCCGCGCCGCCTGGGCCCCGAGCAGGCACACCCGCGCCAGCTCCACGCCGGCATCGGGCTGTACCCCGGCCGCGCGTGCCTGCCCCAGCAGCAGGCACGCCGCGTCCAGCGCCTCGGCGCCACGACCGCCGACCACCAGCCCCTCGATGCGCGCGCGTTCGGCACCCAGCCGCGCGGCATCCCAGCTCAGGCCAGCCTGGGCCTGGGCCTGGGCCTGGGCCTGGGACTCGGGCCGGGCCCGGCCCAGCGCGGCATCGCGCCACAGGAGCAGCTGCGCCAGCAGCCCCGGCCGGCGCAGCGGGCGCAGCAGCGCGATGAGCAGGTTGGCGACGTCCACCACCGCGGCCGGCGGCGCGCCGCGCTCGGCGGCCTCCAGCATCGCCAGCCAATCCGGCAGCGCCAGCAGCGTGAGGGCGGTGGCGCGCTGGGGGTGCTCGCGCTGCTGGCGCAGCAGCACGCCGGCGTGCTCGCTCAGGGCCGCCCCCCACAGCGGCAGCAGCGCCTCGCGCTCGGCCTCGTCCAGCCGGGCGCGCAGGGCCGGCACCAGCGCCGGCAGGAGCAGCACATGGCCGAAGGAGGCATGCGTGGCGAGCCCGGCATCGCTCAACTGGGCCACCAGCGCCGCGACCTCCCCCGCCGTCCAGCCCATCAGCGACTGCAGCACCTCGGGGTGGAAGCCGCCGTGGAACATGCCGAGCACGCGCGCCCGCTCCAGGACATCGGGCGGCAGCCGCTCCAGGCACAGCTCCAGGCCGGCCAGCATCGGCGCCTCGCCGCTACCGGGAAAGCACTCTTCGGCAACGGCCAGCTTGTGCAGGACCTGGGCGCTCGCGATCTGCGGCCCCCACAGCAGCAAGGTGGGCGCGAGCTGGCCCAACAGCCACGCATGCCCGCGCGCGGCCCGCACCAGCGCCTCGACGGCCTCGTGCGAGGCGTCCACGACGGCGCCGCCCGCTTCCCGCTGGAGCAGGCGCGCCAGCAGCTGCAGCCCCGAGTCCACGTCCAGCCCCCGCAGCTCCAGCCGCTGCAGCGGGTCGTCGAAGGGCGCGGCCAGCGCGGCGCGGCTGGTCAGCAGCAGCCGGGTACCGGGCTGGCGCAGCAGCCGCCGGCACAGCGACAGGATCGCCCCCGCCGCCTCCTCGGCCGCGCGCGCCAGCGGCGCGCCCGGCAGCGCGGAGGGCTGCAGCGCTTCCATCTGGTCCAGCACCAGCAGCGTGGGCGCCTGCGCCAGCGTCCGCTCGACCTCCTGCCGCGCCTGCGTCAGGTCGAGGAAACGGGCCAGCTCGAAGCCCGGCGCCAGCTGCCGGCCGAGCCGCTCCAGCACGTCGGCGGCGCTGTCATGGACGGCAACGGTGACGAAGGCGGCGCGCTGCATCCGGCCGCAACGCAGCATCCACGCCGCGAATTCCGCCGCCAGCGCGGTCTTGCCCACGCCGGCCGGGCCGTTCAGCACGGCATGGCGCCCGGCGTGCAGCAGGCGCTGCAGCGCCAGCAGCTCGGGGCCGCGGCCGACGAAGCCGGCCGCCGGCGCGTCCGGCACCTCGCCCAACCGCTGTCGCAGCCCGTCGCGCCAATCCTGCAGGCTCCCCGGCGCCACCGGAGCCTGGCACAGCCGCAGCCCGTCCCGCTGCAGGAACAGCATGGGGACGAACCAGTCGTCCAGCAGCCCTTGCCCGGCCTCGCCGGCCGCCCAGGCCTCGCGCTGGAGCGCGGCGCACCCCGCCCTCAGGGCCTCGCGCACCGGGTCGCCGTGGCACAGCGCGCCGAAGAAGGTTTCGGCCAGGGCGCGGGCGCCGCGCCCCGGCAGCCGGTGCCGCATCGCCACCACGGTGGGCACCCCGGCCCGCA
>NZ_CALAOH010000050.1 GCF_937926365.1 uncultured Azohydromonas sp.
TGTCCAGGATGTCAGCAGCGCCCCAGACGTACCGAGAAGTCCGACAGCCTCCTAGGGGCGAGCGCCGGCCCTGGGCGGGCTCCGGGCGAGCCCATGCCCCAGCACAGACGCTGTCGCAGTTGTTTGTGGTGTTAGAGCAAACAGCCTGGCCGCCCCGAGCACGGGGGCGGCAGCTCAGTTCAGGGCCGACGGCGGCGCAGCATCAGCCCAGCCAGCGCCAAACCGGCCAACGACAGCGAACCGGGCTCGGGCACGGCCGAACCACTGGTCAGGCTCACATGCAGCGTATAGCTGCCCTCAGCGCTGCCCTCGTTGGTGAGGGCGAAGTCCGCGCTGCACCCCGTGTACTGCAAGCCGCTAATGCCTGTGCCGGCGGGCTGTATCAGACTCTCCCCGGAACAGCCGAAGTCGTCGCCGCCGTTGCCAGCGGACGTCAGCGCCAGGTAGTACACGCCGGTGGTGGGCAGCGTGTATTTGCCCAGGAAAGCGTTGTAGGAAACGGCGTCCATGCCGTTGTTGAAGGTGCCGGGATCGAAGTCGGCGTTGTCACCTTTGGCCAGCAGGTGCCCGTCGGCATCGAACAGCGACAGCACCGAGTCCAGCAGCGTGTCGCCGTTGATGGCGTCATCGTGGTCGGCCCACAGTTGCTGCCCGGCCTGGCCCGTGAAGGAGTACCAGGCCACGCTGTTGAAGCCGGACAGCGTCCCCTGCACGGTGGTGTGCTTCACGCTGTCGGATTCGTAGACGTTGGCATCGGGCGTGATGCCAAAGAACGGATCGAGGTCAACGGCCGACGGGGCGGCGAAGGAGTGTTGGTACTCAGCGCTTGTTACCAGGGTAATCGGCGCTTCTCATAACAACTTCAGGGAGTTGTTGGGCGCAAGAAAGCCATCAACATCACATTCCACTTTTTCGCCCTATCTGAACTCGTGGCGGCTTGTGTCTACATGTACTGGAGTTATAATAAAAATAATCCTCAATAATCTTCGATAAAAGAAACTGCACTCATTTTTTCTTTCCCGGCACCCATGAGGGCTTTGGGGAGCGCGCTTTGGGAGCCCAAGGGCTTGGACCAGCGACACGGCCCCGCTACCGGCCCGGCGGGTGTTAGACGGTCTAACACCCACCCGCGGCGGCGTGTCGCCGCCGGCTCCTGGCCCGGCGTTCTACCGGCCGAGCGCCGGGCCGGGACGCGGAGCGCTACGCCGCTTCGGCGGACACTGGCCTTCTTGCGGCCAAGCGCCCCGGGTCTGCCCCGACGAGCTCAGATCCTGCGCGCCCGCCCGGCCACGGCGCCGGCCCAGCATTGCAGGCCCACGAGCACCCAGAGCGCCGCCAGCGGCACCTGCCATCCACCCGTGGCGTCGTGCAGCAAGCCGAAGCCCACAGGACCCAGGGCCGCGAGGCTGTAGCCCACCGACTGGGCCATGCCGGACAGCGAGGCGGTCTGCAGCGGGTTATGGGTGCGCAGGCTGAAGAAAGCCAGCGAGAGCGCGAGGCTGGCTCCGGAGCCCAGGCCGCCCAGCAGGATCCAGATCAGGGAGGGCGCCGGCCCGGCCAGGCCGATGAAGCCGACCAGCGACAAGGCCGACGCGGCTACTGCGTGCCGCGACTGGCCGCTCGCGCGCGCCGCCACCAGGGGCGCCAGCAGGCTGCCGCTCAGACAAGCCACCTGGTAGAAGAAGGCGTAGGTGCCGGCCGCGGCCGCGGACAGGCCGGCGTCCTGCAGCAGGCTCGGCAGCCAGGCGACCAGTACGTAGAAGGCCAGCGACTGCAGCCCCATGAACAGCGAAACCTGCCAGGCCAGGGGCGAGCGCCAGATCGACACCGGCGCCCGGGCGGACGGCGGCGGTACCGCCGCACCCGCGGCGACGCCGGAGCCCCTGGACACGAGCAGCCACCACAGCCCGGCCAGGGCCGCGGGCACGGCCCAGACCGCGAGCGCCAGGCGCCATCCCAGCGCGCCGGCCAGCGGCACCGCCAGCCCCGCGCCCACCGCGGCCACGCCCGCCAGCGTGGTCACGAAGAGCGAGGTCATGGTGCCGATGCGCCCCGGGAAATCGCGCCGGATGACCGCGGGCACCAGCACGTTGCCCACGGCGATGCCGGCGCCCAGCAGGCCCGCGCCCACGAACAGCCACGCCGTGCCCGGCAGCGAGCGCAACACGACGCCCAGCACCACCAGCCACAGCGAAAACGCCAGCACCCGCTCCAGGCCGAAGCGCCGCGCCAGGGGAGCGGCCAGGGGCGATACCGCGCCGAAGGCGATGACCGGCATCGTGATCAACAGGCCCAGGGCCGACGGAGCCAGCCCCGTGTCAGCCTCGATCTGCTTGATCAGCGGGCCGATGCCCATGAGTGAAGGCCGAAGGTTGAAGGCGATGAGGACCACGCCAACGGCGGGCGAGGCCTGGCGCCAGGGCGCCGGTACAGCTGAGGACATTCAGACGAAACCGCGCGTGCGGAAAACTACGGGGCGGCGATTCTCGCCGCAGCGGCACATGAAAAAAGCGGCCCGAGGGCCGCTTCGTCACTCACTGGTCCACGGGCTGGTCCTCGGCGCGGCTTGCGCCGCCGGCTCCGCGGCCTCTTCACGGGCTGGATCAGCCGCGCTCCGCCGCACCGCCCTGCCCCACCAGCCGCCGCAGCGCCTTCTCCAGCGCGCTCCAGCGCTCGGGCGGCAGCAGCATGGCATCGATCTCCAGCACAGTACGGGCGCCGTCGTGGCGGATCGCGGCCTGCCGGCCCTGCCCCAGGTCCATCCGGCGCTCGGCCGGCGCCGACAGCGCCGGGCTCGCCGCACCGGCGTCCGGGGTGTTAGACCGTCTAACACCCCCCGCCTCGCCCGCGCCGCTGAGCAGCTTGAGCACCTTGGCCGCCGCCAACCCTTCGGCCGCCGCGTGGCTCGCCGCGGCCAGCACGGCCTGCCGGTCGCGCTCCAGCGCGTCCTTGAGCTTCTTGATCCAGCGGAACTGGATGTCGTTCGGTGAGGGGAAGGCGTCGAGCACCGGCTGCGGCAATTGGGCGATGTGCAGCGCGTTGGAGACGTCCCCGGGCGCTCGGCCGATGAAGGCGGCGAGCTGGCGCAGCGACGGGAACATGCCCTCGTCCAACGCCTTCCGGTACATCAAGCCCTGCTCGTAAGCCGAGAGGTTGCGGCGCAACCGGTTCTCGCGCTCCATGTGGCCGAACAGTTCGCGGTCCGACAGGGCCTTGACCACCGCGTTGACCGGCAGTCCCAGCTCCAGGCAGGCACGGTGGCGCCGGTGGCCGAACACGACTTCGTACCGCGCCGCGCCGGGCACTGCGTCTTCCAGCGGCCGCACCAGGATCGGCTGCACGTTGCCGCCGGCGTCCAGGAGCTCGGCCTTGAAGGCCTCGAAGTCCGGGCCCTTGAAGGAGTCGGCATGCCGGTTGGCCCAACGGCTGGGCGCGACCTCCCGCGCATCGAGCTGCAGCGCGCCGCGCTCGCCGGCCAGGCGCGAGACTTCCTGCTCCAGTTCGCCGACCTTCTGGCGCAGCGTGGCGTTGTCCAGGATTTCCATGGTGGTGAGCCCCGGCCCGGTCTTGGGCCGCGCCACCACCGGCGGCACGATGGGCGGGCGCTCCGCCGCAGGAGCCGGTGCCGGCACCGGCTCCTGCGGCGCGCGCGCGGAGCGCGCCGGCGGCAGCACGAAGGCGATGTTGTCGCCCTTGCGTTCCTTGCGGGTGCCACTCATCGCACGGCTCCACGCAACTGGTCGAGCTGCCGGGTCCAGAACAGCTGGCCCTGGTCCTCGATCAGGTCCACCAGCCGGTCGTAGGCCTCGGTGGCGCGCTTGAAGGTGCGCGCGCTGGCATTGGCCACCCGGTCATAGACGGTGCCGAATTCGGCCGAGGAGGTGTTGGCCGCCGCAGTCTTGGGAATCTCCACCTGCACCAGCTTGTCGGCATAGGCGGTGGCCATCCACTTCTTGACCATCAGCCCGGTCTGGTCGGTGCTCTCGACCTTGGTGGGCAGCACGTCGATGAAGCTGAACTTCTTGGTGCCGCCACGCTGGCGGATGAGGGAATTCGTGAGGTCGGAGAACAGGTCCCAGAACTGCGCCGAGCTGGCGAAATCCAGCGCATTGGGCGGCAGCGGCATCACGATGCCGTCGGCGGCCATCAGCGCGTTGATGGTGGTGTAGGAGAGGGCAGGGGGGGTGTCGATGATGATGAAGTCGTACTCCTCGCGTGCCGCGTCCAGCCCCAGGTCCAGCACCTTCCAGAACTCGAAGTTCGGGTTGGCCATCTGCCGCGCCGGCAGCGTGAACTCGGCGCCGAACAGGAAAGGTGCCGCGGCCACGAGGTCGATCCCGTCCCAGTAGGTCTGGCGGATGGCATAGGACACGTCGGCCTGCTCGCCCTTGAACAGCGGCAGCACCGTGTCGCCGATCTCCACCTCCGAGTCCGGCAGGATGCCGAACAGCGTGGTGAGCGATCCCTGCGGGTCGCAGTCGATCAGCAGCACCCGGTGCCCAGCCAGGCTCAACCCCTGCGCCACGGTGGCCGCGGTGGTGGTCTTGCTCACGCCACCCTTGAAGTTGCCGATGCACACCGTCACGGCCGTGGTGCCGGCCGGCCTCAGGTCGCCTTCGCGGGCGACACGCACCCAATGCCGGGCCTCGCCCAGGGTGAACTCGCGCCGCGCGCCACTGGGCGAGAGCGTGCCCACGGGCAGGTCGCCCTTCTTGATGCGGGTGAGCACCTTGGACTTGTCCCAGCCGGTGAGCTCGGCCAGGTCGCCGCTGGAGAAAGTGGGCGGCTGCTTGCGGGAATCGGGCGCCAGCATCGTGCCGCGGATCTGTGACACCACCGCCTTCACCCGCTCCGCCTGCTCGTCGATGGCTTCCAGCGTGATGCCATCGTCTTCATTCAGTACGGTAGTTTCCAAGAGTGCGTTCTCCTGCATCGTCGTTGCGTTGCGCTGAATTGTAGAAGCGATCCTGAAAAATGAGCGGCAACGAATTTTTCAGGAACGAATGACTGCAAAACGCTGGACTGAAGTCATGGAAACGAACTTTCCAAGGGGCCGTTCTTTAAGCAGTCTTTAACCCCTTTAATACCTTTAGGGCTGTGGATAATTGAATTTTATTATTCAAAATCAATGACTTACGTTTGATGACTGTCCAGGGTTTCCCCAGTTTCCGTCCTGGGATTTGACTGAACACGTCCAGCGTCTTGACTGTCGCTGTCCCGCGTTTTGACTTTCCACGAGCCACCAAGGCGCCCGGCACTGTGGACAACTTGGTCGGACGGCGCAGATGGGAGCCCGGTCGGTCATCGGGAAAGGCGGCCAAATGTCCAGCGTTTTGACTATTAAGGGGTATCGAGGCCCGCTTGCCGGTGGTTCCATCGTGTGGACTATGTCCATGGTTGCCTGGACATATACTTTCACGCCATGTCCAAGGGCGTCCAGACGAACCAGCACGAGGTGGCGGCGGAGGTGTTCCGCAAGCCGGCCGCGATCATCGCCATCGTCCCGGCCAACCGGCCACTGACGGTGACCGCGCGCAAGGCCTACAACGTCATGGGCCGCATGGCCCAACGCGCCGGGGACACGGGCGACGCGGGCTACGCCGCGCCGCTGAAAGCCATCCTGCGCGGCTTCGGCGCCGACAGCAACGCGGCCGCGTCGCTCAAGCGTTACCTCGACGAGATGATGACGACCAAGGTCGAATGGCGGCAGCTCTCGTCCGGCGACGTGCCGCCGGACGGGGCGCAAACAGACGCCGGCGAGCGGCTGCTGATGTTCACCCTCGTGTCGCAGGTCGAGATCTACAAGGTCGGGCGCGACAACTGGGTGCGCTGGTGGTACCCGCCCGCCATCCGGCAGCAGATGACGGACCCGGACCGCTGGGCCCAAATCAGCCTGGAGACGGTCGCGCGGCTGGGCACCTACGCGGCGGTGGCGCTGTACGAGATCTGCGTGCGCTACAAAACCACAGGCCGCACCACGCGCCAGCACTGGAGCTGGTGGGTGCCGGTGCTGCGCGGCAGCGACCAGGCCAAGCAGCGCGAGTGGCGCAAGATCAAGAGCGAACTGGTCGTGCCGGCCCTGCGAGAGATCAACGAGCTCAGCGAGATCGAGGTCACGCTGGTCGAGCACAAGGAGCCCGACGGCGTGTATCTGCAGTTCGAGGTGCGCCCGCGCGAGCGGCGCCCGGCCGCGGCGGAAAGCGAGCAGCCGGTGGACGTGGCGCTGGTGACGCGGGCCCTGGGCCTGGGCTTGGCCGAGCGCGACTTCGACGCGCTGGAGGAGCGTTTCGGTGGCGAGGCGGTGGCGCGTGCGCTGGAGTTGCTGGCGCGGCACCTGTCCGGCGGTACGCCGGTGCAGGACCGGCTCTCGCACCTGAAGTGGATCCTGCACGGCATCGCCGACAAGACGCCGCGCCGCCCGGCCGTGCCGGCCACGCCCGCCGAGGTGGCGCATGCGCCGCGGCTGCCGGAGCAGCCAGCTACGGCGGCAGAGGCGGCGGCACCCCGGCAGAGCATCCAGGAGTTCGCCGCGGTGTTCGAGGCGCTGTCGCGGGAAGCGCAAGGCCGCTGGCTGACCGAACTGCGGCGCTGGGTCATCGAGCGCGGCGTGTCCACGCCGCTGATGGTGCGTCGCATCGACAGCGGCGACTGGCGGTCGCCCGTGGTGCTGGCCTGGCTGCAGCGGCTGTTCAGCGAGCGCGGCGAGCCATAGCGGCCGGCCGCGCCGCAGCCCGTCCGCACCGTCTCAACTTATCCACAACCGGCCCGCTGACTCCCGCCGGTTCGCCTTCGGACTCCCGCTTTCCGGCCCTGGGCGTTCGCGGCCCCACGCCCGATGACTCCCGCGCGGCACGCCTTCGGACTCCCGCAAGCCACGCCTCTTGACTCCCTCACCCACGCCTTCCGACTCCCGGGTGGGAGTCAGAAGTTTCAGCCGTGACAGTCACTTGGCTGGCTTGTCCACAGGGCCGAATCTTCTTGAATCTCCTTGAATCCTTCTTGAATCGCCGGACGGCGGGAGTCACAAGGCGTGCCGCGCTTCGAGCGGCACCAGTGCGGGCCCGCACAAGGCAGCCATCAGGAAGCGGCCGGGCAGCCGATCCTCAGACGGCCTTCATGAACCCGTCGCCAAAGACAGGAACAGCCACTGGGAGTCGGAAGGCGAGCCGCTCTTGCCCGCTGACTCCCACCCGCATGCGAAGCCCAGGCAGGGCGCGAGCAGAGGCGGAGAGACTTGGCTTCGGGCCTCTCTGCCCGCAGAGCAGACGGAAAGGCGGGGGTCGAGTCCTGGTTCGCCGCACCCAGGCTTCGCGCTGAGGTGGAACTGCCTGGATTCCCGCGTGCACGCACTGCCGTCCGGGGAAAGTTGAAAACCGACGCGGGGATGACGAAGTAGCTGTCGGACCCGACCAGCTTACGGCCAAGGCTCCGAGACGTTCCCTGGACAGCACTGCGTGCCGACGCGGGAGTCCCCGGGCGTCTGTCCTGGGCGGCGGCTTCGGCTGGGAGTCAGCGGGCGCTACCGGAGGGCAGGGCACCGGGGCCTGGGAGCCAGTGGGCTTGCTGGCCGAACTGCGCCGAGTGGCCGACCATGGCGCCCACCGCGGGAGCCAGAAGGCGTGTCCGCGAGCAAGGCGTGTGTCCACCGGGAGTCAAAGGGCGTGCATCGGGAGTCAGCGGGCGAACCGGTGCGCTTGCGGGCGGTGAAAGCGCCCCGGGACACTGTGTTCACGGCGCGAGCCGGAACCTGGATGCAGGCCTCGAACCGACGCAGGCACGCCTTCCGGCTCCCGCTGCCCGACCGGGTGGCGGGCAGCGGGTTTGCGAGGCCGCGCTTGGCCGCATCGTCTCCAGACTCCCACCGTTGCCCCGACCACCTCCGCACCGCCATGCCCCAGCACCGCACCTCGCCGCCGAACCGGCGCGCACCGTTACCCGTGCAGCCGACGCAACTGCCGCTGTGGCACGAGCGGGTGCGGGGCCTGCCCAATCCCATCGCGCGCTCCTCGCTGTTCACGGTCGGCAACCAGAACGAGCCGCGCAGCTTCTACCGCGAGCACCGCACCATCCAGACGCTGGCCGGCTGGGTGCTGACGATGCGGGGCGAGGAGCTGCGCCAGGACGACGAGGACGTGTTCCTGCAGCTCATGCACCTGGCGCGCTGCCAGCCCCTGGGCGAGGCCGTGAGCTTCACCGCCTATTCCTTCCTCAAGGAGCTGGGCTGGAAGCGCAGCGTCGAGGGCTACAACCGGCTCAAGGCCAGCTTCGACCGGCTGCAGTTCACCAGCATCCGGCTCAGCTCCGACGCCACCAGCGGCGACACCTTCTACCTCTACCAGGGCGCGCTGGTGCGCAAGTTCATGGGCAAGTCGGCCGACAGCGACGAACCCAGGTCCAAGTGGACGGTCTGGCTGGAGCCGGAAATCATCAAGCTCTTCGGGCCCAGCGCTTACACGCAGGTCTGGTGGGAGCAGCGGCTGCGGCTGCGCAGCGCGCTGGCCAAGTACCTGCACAGCTACTTTTCCACCCACGAGGCGCCCTATCCGCTGAAGGTGGAGACGCTCAAGGGCCTGACCGGCTCGCGCGCCGCGCGGCTCACCGACTTTCGCAAGGCGCTGCGCGTGGCGCTGCAGCAGCTCGTTGCCGAGGGCTTCCTGGACGCCTGGACCATAGACGGCTCCGACATCGTCCACGTCACGCGCAGCACCCGGGGCAAGGCCGCCAAGGTGCTGCCCGCGGCCTGAGCGTTCGGCGGCCGCTCCATGCGGGCCGGGAGCGACAGGCTATGGTGGCGGGTTTTGCTTTTGAGACTTTCGCAAGCGCCCCGTCATGCCGCATCTCATTGTCGTCACCGTCCTGTGGGCGTTTTCCTTCAGCCTGATCGGCCAGTACCTGGCCGGGAAGGTGGACAGCGATTTCGCCGTGCTGATGCGCGTGGCCATCGCCGCCGCCGTGTTCGTGCCCATCACCGTCTGGCGCGGCCTGCCGCGGCGGTTGATCGGCGGCTTCTGGCTCGCCGGCGCGCTGCAGTTCGGCATCACGTACCTGTGCCTCTACCGCAGCTTCAACGTGCTGACGGTGCCGGAGGTGCTGCTGTTCACGGTGCTCACGCCGATCTACGTCACGCTGATCGACGATGCGCTGGAAGGCCGCTTCAACCGCCGCGCCCTGCTGGCCGCGGCGGTGGCCGTGGGCGGCGGCGCCATCATCCGCTTCCACCGGCTGGAGGGCAGCTACCTGCTGGGCTTCGTGTTGCTGCAGGTGGCCAACGCGACCTTCGCCGCCGGCCAGATCCTGTGCCGCCACCTGCTGGCGCGCTACCGCACCGAGGTGCCGCTGCACCGCTTCTTCGGCCACTTCTTCCTGGGCGCGCTGGTGCTGGCGCTGCCTTCGTTCCTGCTCTTCGGTGACCTGGGCAAGCTGCCGCAGACGCCCGTGCAGTGGGGCGTGCTGGCCTGGATGGGCCTGTTCGCCACCGCGCTGGGCATGTACTGGTGGGTGCTGGGCAGCACCCGCGTGGACGCCGGCACGCTGGCCGTGATGAACGAGCTGCACGTGCCCGCCGGACTGGTGGTGAACCTGCTGATCTGGAACCGCGACGCCGACCTGCCGCGCCTGGCCGCCGGCGGCGCGGTGATCCTGGCCTCGCTGCTGATCAACCGCTGGGGGCGGCAGCCGGGCGCGCTGGGACTGAGCCGTTGAGGGGGCCCGCCTCGCTCAGTGCGGCACCCAGCGCGCGATGCGCGTGAAGAGCTTGCGCAGGTCCTCGGCCTCGTAGCGGCCCAGGCCCGGGTCGTCGTTGGCCTTGAAGGCCTCGGCGATCTCCTCCCAGTCCTCCTCGTGCAAGTGCTCGCGCGCCAGTGCCAGCAGCGCGCCTTCCTCCAGCTTCATGTGCGCCCACACCGCCTCGGCGAAGGTCTGCACGGTGTCCTGCAGTCCCGTCAGCGCCTCGGGCGCGCCGGCGGCGCAGCGGTCCGCCAGCCGCGTCAGCCGCCGCACGGTTTCGTACTCGACCTGGTGCTGGCGTTCCAGCTCGGCCAGCAGCGCCTGCGCCGCGGGGTGGCGCTGCAGCAGCCGCGCGTGCAGGTGGCGTTCCTCCTTGGGGTGGTGCAGCCGCTCCGGGAAGTCGCGCAGGTACTGCAGCATGGGCCGCAGCGTCGCCACGTCCAGCCGTCCGCCCTGGCGGGCCTCGCTGGCCAGGGCCTGCAAGCCCTTGACCACCACGGCCATCGAGCGGTGCTCATCCATCAGCGCCGTGATGGCGCGCTCGGCCGCCGTCAGCGGCTCGTCGCGCTCGCTGCGCGTCACCAGCACCGGCACGCGCGACTGGCGCAGCACCTTCTCGGTCTGCGAGCCGTACAGCCACGTGCGCAGGCCGTGCAGCGAGTGGGAGGCCATCACGACCAGGTCGCAGCCCAGCTCTTCCACCGCTTCCAGGATGGCCTGTGCCGGCCGGTCCGTGACCTTGGCGTGGCCGGCGCAGGGCACCTGCAGCGCGCCGGCCTCGGCCATGGCCTTGCCCAGCACCGCGGCGCTGTCACCCTGGGCCTCCTGTGCGAACCAGGCGGGATCGAGATCGCGCAGCAGGGCGCCTTCGCCGGTGCCGCCGTAGTCCGGCTCGGCGTGAAGGAAGGTGATGCGTGCTCCCAGCAGTTGAGCAAGGCGCACGGCCTGCGAGATGGTCAAGGTGGACAGCGCGGTGCCATCCACCGGCACGAGCAGGTGGGAATACATGGGAACCCGGTACTTGTACAAACCTACAGTGTGGCCGCTCGCGCGGCACCGGCACTGGATCAGCCTCAAGCCGGGCCGGATGTCCCCCGTCCCGCAGCGGGCGCGCGTGATCTCTGCACGGGGGCTGCCGCGCCGGGCATCCGCCCGGCGCGGGCCGGTGGCTCAGTGCTGCGTCGGCGTATGCAAGAGCACGTTGAGCTGATCGACCAGCGGCGCCCAGTCCGCGTCGTCGTGGAATTCCTCGTTCAGGAACTGCGCCTGCGCGGGGTTCCAGAAAGGGGCGTCCGCCAGCCGCATCTCCTGCGGCAGCGGCCGGTGCAGCTCGATGAAGCGCTCGATGTCGCCGCGCCCGCTGGGCAGGCCGAGCTGGTCGAAGAGGTCCTTCAGGGCGTGGTTGGGAAGTTCCATGCGTTGCCGCCTTTCGCGTGCCGGAGGAGGGGACAGCCGCTTCGGCCTCAGTGCATGCGCACCTGGCCATGGTCGCCCAGGTCCCTGGGCGGCTGGCCCGTGGCGGCTGCGCGGGCCATCTTGTAGAGCTGAACCAGCTTGCTTTCGTGCACGTCCCAGTACTCGGCGTGGGTGATGCGCACGCGCACCAGCACCACGTTCGCGTCGTCCGGGCCGTTGGGGAACCAGGCCTGGTTGGCGGTATTCCACAGCGCGCGGCGCAAGGCCGCGTCCTCCACCGCCTCGGCCAGGCCCGAGACCGAGACGTAGGTGTCGCCGGACGGGTCGGCGTAGGCCACGTTGACCTGCGGCTCGCGCTGCAGGTCGGCGAAGGGCTCGCCGCTGCGCGACATGAAGAAGAACAGCGCGTCGGCCTCGTCGTCGCGGCGGTTCTGCGTGGTCATGGGCCGGGAGTGCAGGTGGCCGTTCTCGTGCCGCGTGGTCAGCATGCCGAAGCGCACGTCCTTGATCAGCTCCCAGAGCTTGGCGATGTCGTTGCTTTCCGGGGTAGAAGGGTGTTGGCTGCCCATGTGCTTGCTTCCTTGTCGTGTTCGGAGATGGCTGAGGGCCGGCAGGCCCGGGAGCCACCCTCGGCAAGGCCCATTCCCGCCCCCGGGCCGGTCCGTCCCGCACCCAGGCCCGGCCGATTCGCGCCTCACAGGAGCTTTTCCATATGACCAGCACCCTCTCGCCGCTGTACCGCGACTTCCGCACCCAGGACGAGATCGACCGCCAGTACAACCCCTCGCTGCTCGTGTCCGACCCCGGCGCCGAGATGCGCCACTACGCCGAGGCCAGCCGCCGCGCGCGCGAGCAGCGGCGCTGCGTGCTGGACCTGCCCTACGGCCCCACGCGGGCGGAGACGCTGGACATCTTTCCCGCCGCGCAGCCCGGCGCGCCGGTGTTCGTCTTCTTCCATGGCGGCTACTGGCGCTCCTTCAGCGCCGCCGATTTCAGCGGTGTGGCGCTGGGGCCACAGGCGCTGGGCATCACCACGGTGGTCGTGAACTACGCGCTGTGCCCGCGCGTGGGCCTGGACGAGATCACGCGCCAGGCGCGCGCGGCCGTGGCCTGGGTGCTGCGCCACATCGGCGAGCACGGGGGCGACCCGGCGCGGCTGGCCATCGGCGGGCATTCGGCCGGCGCGCACCTGGCGGCGATGTGCCTGCTCACGCCCTGGGAGCGCGACTACGGCCTGCCGGACCACCCCTTCGCGACGGCCTTCCTGGCCAGCGGCCTGTACGAGCTGGAGCCGCTGCGCTGGAGCTACCTGCAGCCGATGATCCAACTCGACGACGGCGTGATCCGCCGCAACTCGCCCGCGCGGCTGGTGCGCCGCTGCGGCACGCGCGCCTGGGTCACCTGGGGCGCGCTGGAATCGGCGGAGTTCGCGCGCCAGTCGGCCGCCTTCGCCGAAGCCTGGCAGCACGCCGGCAACCTGGTGGAGCTGCAGCCGGTGGAGCAGGCGCACCACTTCTCCGTGATCCACGGCCTGCAAGACCCCGCGGGCGCGGCCAGCCGCTGGCTGGCGCGGACACTGGGCGTTTGACCCAACGAAGGAGGAGGACCCCGATGAGCACCGAACGCATCGTCACGGAGGAGGGCGCGCAGCTCGACTTCAGCCGCGCCATGAGCTATGGCGACTACCTGCACCTGGACGAGGTGTTGAGCGCGCAGCACCCGCTGTCGCCCGCGCACGACGAGATGCTCTTCATCATCCAGCACCAGACCAGCGAGCTGTGGATGAAGCTGCTGCTGCACGAGCTGGACGCGGCCATGGACTGCGTGCGGCGTGACGAGCTCAGCCCCGCGTTCAAGATGCTCGCGCGCGTCACGCGCATCCTGGAGCAGCTGGTGAGCGCCTGGACGGTGCTCTCCACCATGACGCCGCCGGAGTACAGCGCGATGCGGCCCTTCCTGGCCAGCTCCAGCGGCTTCCAGAGCGCGCAGTACCGCTGCATCGAGTTCGCGCTGGGCAACAAGAACGCGGCCATGCTCAAGCCGCACGCGCACCGCCCGGAGCTGCTGGCGCGGGTGGAGGCCGCGTACCGCGCGCCCTCGCTCTACGACGAGTCGCTGCGGCTGATGGCGCGGCGCGGCCTGGCGGTGCCGGCCTCGCACCTGGAGCGCGACTGGACCTTGCCTTACCAGGCCGACCGCGGCGTGGAGGCGGCATGGCTGGAGGTGTACCGCGACCCGACGCACCACTGGGAGCTGTACCAGCTGGGTGAAAAGCTCACCGACCTGGAAGACGCTTTCCGGCTCTGGCGCTTCCGCCACGTCACGACGGTGGAACGCATCATCGGCTTGAAGCGCGGCACCGGCGGCACCGGCGGCGTGAGCTACCTGCGCAAGATGCTGGAGGTGGTGCTGTTTCCGGAGCTGTGGCAGTTGAGGACGGATTTGTAGGCGCGCGTTTGGGGCCGCGTGCCATGCCGCGTGATGGGCAGGGCCGAGTTCAGCTCAGATACCGCATGCCCAGCTGATCGACCAAGTCCATGATCATTTCCTCCACGCCGGCCTCCAGGAGGCTGCGCGGCGGCGCGGCGGCGCCGATGTGGCCCGCCGGGATCCGATCGGCAAACAGCATCACGGCGCGGCTCTGGTCGAAGAGCCTGGACATCCACAGCAGGCCCTGCGCCTGCGGCGTGCGCTCGTACAGATGCCGTGCCAGCGCGCGCGTGGCCGGGTAGCGCACGGCATTGGTGTCGATGACCTGCCCCCTGGCCAAGCCCACGCGGCGCAGCCCCGTGCTGCTGAAATCGATCAGCCGCAGCGGCTCCCGGCAGCTGAGCTGCGACAGCACCAGCGAGCTGCTTTCGATGTCCGCGCGCCGCAGGTGTGCGCCGGCTGAGGGACAGGGGGTTTCGTGGAACACCGTCTCCATCAGCGCGCCTTCGATCCTGTCGGCCGCGTACATCACCGGCAGCACCGAGGCGTCGGCGCGCCGCAGCGGGCTGAAGCGTGCATTGCCGTCGGCGCTGGGGTTGAAGGCATCGCCGGCGTAGCGGCCAGGATGCACCCGCCACCAGCCATCGAGATTGATCCGTGCGAGGTGAGGCGTGCTTCGAAGGGCGGCGACGAGCTCATCCATGCAGCGCGCCCACGCGGTGTTGCTCCAGCGCGTGCAGTACTGCCTGTGGTGCCTTCTCCAGCAGCTCTCGGGGCCGCTGCCCGTCCAGGTAGGCGTTGGGCGACTCCATCCAGCTTGCGATGCGCAGCGGCGAACCTTCGCCGAAGGCTTCCACGACGCGCTGGATGATGGGCAGCGGCCGAAACATGGCATCGACGGCATAGCGTGGATACCAGTCCCGCCCCTGCCTTGGGATAGAGAACAGGCGCCCCTCGCGTTTCCAGCGGTTGACCCGGGAAGCTGCCGCCCGGCGCTGCGCGGCCGGGAGGTCTTCAATGGCCGCCGGCGTCCCGCAGGCCAGCGCCTCGGCCAATTCGGCCTGCTCGCCCATCTGCTCGGTGCTGAGCCACTGGGCATTCAGGAAGATGTCCTTGAGGGCTTCGGCCGTCATGCGCGCGCGGCGCACGTCCAGCGGCGTGAGCTGTACCCCCTGCAGGAAGTCCTCCACCAGGCGCTCGTGCAACTGCTCGCGCTGGGCCAGCATCCGCTCGGTGGCGATCTCGGCCAAGGCCGATACGGTGCTGCGCAGCGCCTCTTGCCGCGGGCGCAGCCGCTCGATGTCGGCGCTGGAGCGCTGCACCGTCACTTCGAAGGAAATGGATGCGGTGGGCCGTGGCATGGTTGGCGGCGTGTTTTTCGTGTCCATGCTAGCAAAACAATGAAAAACATGAGGCGGTTGCCTTGCCTGCCGCCACGCACCGCCCCATCGCTGCGCCTGACCGTCGCGCCCCCGGCGCTTCAACCCCATGTGTCTTCTGCAGTACAAGGGGCTCGATCTGCGCCGCGTGCAAGCGGCCTGTCTCAGAACGACGCAATCGCCTCGGGCTGCCCGTTCTTGAAGCCGTACACGCTCACCGGCGAGGTCTTCAGGT
>NZ_CALAOH010000051.1 GCF_937926365.1 uncultured Azohydromonas sp.
GCGGCAGCGACGCCCGGTCCAGCGGCGCGCCGTCGGCGCCGCTCACGGCCCAGGGCGCCGCGCCGGGCGGCAGGGCCTTCATCTCGGCCAGCGAGCGCCCCAGCAGCCGCTCGGACGCCGGGTTGCCGTCCCGCACCCGCGCCCGCGTGTCGAACACCAGCACGCCTTCGGACAGCGCCGAGAAGGTGGAGCGCAGCCGCGCCTCGCCACGCGCCAGCTCGGCCAGGGCCAGGCCGCGCCCGTGCTCGCTGCGCACCAGCACGGCGCACACGGCGCCCAGCACCAGCCCGGCCAGCGCGAGGGTGAGGTTGAAGAGGGTGTCCATGCGCCGGCCCACCGCCTGCGCATGGCGTGCCACGGCGGCATCGAGCGCGGACAGTCGCGAGCGCATCTCGTGCAGCAACAGGCGCGAGCGCTGGCCGGCATCGGTGCCGCCGGCCAGCGTGTTCCAGCCGCGGCGCAGGGCGTCGATGGTGCCGTCGATCTCGCGCACGCGCGCCGATTCGCCGGTGGCGGCGCCCACTTGCCGCAGCGTGGCCTGTGCCTGCGTCAGCAGCGCCAGCCCGCGCGGGCGCTGCCAGGGCGATTCGGCCTCGCCGCCGAGTTGCAGGTGCAGGAAGGCCTCGTCGAGGTCGGTGGTGGCCTGCTTGAGCGCCAGCAGCGTGGCGGTGCTCTCTTCCAGGCGGACCTTCTGGACCAGGTGCGCCGTCGTGATGGCGCCGCCCGGCAGCAGCGCGGACAGCGCCAGCGCGACGATCCAGCGCCGGCGGGCGGGCAGCTCGCGCGGCCTGCGCGCGGCGGGGCATGGAAGCTCAGCGCTCGCCATCGCCGGCCCTGGGCACGTCGTCGGCCGAGAGGCCGAAGCGGCGCAGCATGGTGATATGAGCGGCGCTGCCGATGTAGCCGGACAGCGCCTCGTCCACCGCGCGCTGCAGCGCCTGGTCTTCCCGCCGCAGGGCCAGGGCGACCAGGCCGGGCTCGATGCCCGGACCGTCGGCCGGCACGGCGATCAGGCGCCCGCGGCTGGCGGCGGCCATCTGCGCCACCGTGGGCAGCGACAGCGCCAGGGCATCGGCGGTGCCGCTGCTCACGGCCGCGAGGCCGCTCTGGGCATCGGGCACGGGCGTGACCGCGCCGGGCGGCAGCGCCAGCGCCCGCAGCGCCGACTCCTCCGCCGAGCCCGCCAGCACCACCAAGCGCAGCCCGTCCGCGGCCTGCTGCGGCAGCCGCGCATAAGCGGCGAGCTTGCGCGGATTGCCGCGGGCAGTGAGCCAGCCCGGGCGCACGCGCAGCGTGGGCTGTGTGAAGCGCACCCGCTGCGCGCGCTGCGGGTTGACGAACATGCCCGCAGCCACGAGGTCGAAGCGCCGCGCCTCCAGCTCGTCGAGGAGCTGTTCGAAGTCGGTGAGCACCCATTGCGGCTGCAGGCCCAGGCGCCGGGCCACTTCGCGCGCGACTTCGGGCGACTCGCCGCTGACGGTGCCATCGGGCAGTACCAGCGCGTAGGGCGGCTCCACGGCGTAGCCCACGCGCAGGATGCCGGCCTTGCGTATCCGGCGCAGGGAGTCGTCCTCGGCGTGGGTGCGCAGCCACCAGGCGGCCCCGCCGCCAAGAGCGCCCAGGGCGGCGACGGTGGCAGCGGCGGCGACGCGGCGGTTCAGCTGGTTCCTGGACAAGGCAACGACTCCCTGGGGGCGGAGGGTGGTTCCCGCGGTCCGCTGTTTCGGGCAATCGGCACACCGCGGCGGGATATGAATCAGGGTTGACGCGGAGTGGCTGCGCCGGAACGGTCCGTGCCGACGCGACACTTTTCATGGGAGTGGACTCTCCTGACGCTTTTGAGAGAACAAGCGCTCAAGAAACCTGCCCATCTCCCCCCTGCCGCGCATGCAGCAGTTCCGTCATGGCGCCGGGATCCAGCGGCCTGCTGAAATAATAACCCTGCATGATATTGCACCCGGCATGCTTCAAGAAATCGACCTGTGCCGCGGTTTCCACGCCCTCGGCAATGACGCCCAGTTTGAGGCTTTGCGCCAAGGAAATGATGGCGCGCACGATGGCCGCGTTGTCCGCGTCCTGCAGTAGGTTGCGCACGAAGGACTGGTCGATCTTCAGCTCATTGATAGGAAATTTGCCGAGATAGCTCAGGCTGGAATAGCCAGTGCCGAAATCGTCGATCGCAATGTGCACACCCATGCGGATCAGATCCTGCATGGTCAGGATGGCGCGCTCCACGTCCTGCATTAGCATGCTTTCCGTGATCTCCATTTTCAGGCACTGGGCCGGCAACCCATGTTGCGACAGCGCGGAGCTGACGCGTTCCAGGATATTGCCCTCGCCAAATTGCCGGCTGGACACGTTGACCGCCACCACGAAGGAAGGAAATCCCGCCTTGCGCCAAAGCGCCGCCTGCCTGCAGGCCTCGTGCAAGACCCAATCCCCGATGGGCAAGATCAGTCCGGTGGCCTCGGCCACCGGGATGAATTGGGCAGGGGAGGTGTATCCCCGCTCCGGATGACGCCAGCGTATCAGGGCCTCCACGCCCGCCAACCGGTCGTCAGACAGCGAAACCAGGGGCTGATAATGCAGCTCCAGCTGGCCTCCCCTCAGTGCCGCCCGCAACTCGCGCTCCAGGTCGATCCGCTGCAGCACCAGGGAATTCATCCTGGCTTCATAAAACTCGATATGGCGTCCGCCGTGCGTCTGGGCTTCATGCAGCGCGATTTCGCTGTTCCCCAGCAGCGTGCCGGCATCAGTACCGTCCTTGGGATAATGGCTGATGCCCATGCTTGGCCGCAAATAATAAGGTGTACCGTCGGCGACGAAGGGCTGCGTGCAGGCGTCCGTGATGGCGCTTGAAATGGTGGTTGTCTCCATCAGCAGCGCATCATGGTCGTGCACGATCAGCAGAAATTCGTCTTCACCCAGGTGGCACAGCGTGGCATGGGCGCTCGCAGCCTGCAGACGTTTGGATATTTCAAGCACCAGTGCATCGCCCACCAGGTTGCCCAGGGTACTGTTGATGCGCCGGTATCCCTCGAAACCTACCGCCATGACGGCCAGCGGGTTGTTTCCCTGCCGTGCCAGCAAAATGGCTTGCTCCAGCAGTGCTTTTGCCAGCGTGCGGTTGGGCAATTGCGTCAGGACGCTGTGGGTGGCCTGGTGCTCCAGTTCCGCCTCGCGCTGGGTCAACTGCGCGATCAGCCTGGACAGGGCGCTGGCCAGCACGGCGACTTCGCGGTAGGTCCGCATGGAAGGGATCTTGGCCCTGGTATCGCCATGCTCGATGTTCTCCGCCACCCCGCTGATCACGAGCAGGGGCTTGGTGATCCGGCGCGCGGTGATCCAGCCGGCCAGCGCGAACAAAGCCGCCACGACCAGGCTCCAGAGCATCAATTGCCCCAGCAATTCGTAAATGGGGGCGTAGGCCAGTTCGATTCGCTGCCGTTCCAGAATGAACCAGTTGAGGCCGGGATAATTCCGGTAGCCGCCGCTGCGGCTGAAACCCGTCAAGTACGTGTTGCCATCGGGCCAGCGCGCCACCCAGTATCCGGCCTCGGCCTGTTCCAATGTCCGAGCCATGGAGGCCGGCAATTCATTGTCCTGCAGGTCGGACGGGCCCAGGAGCACGGCCTTGTTGCTGGCAACGATCATGAAATCGGATCGCTCGCGCCTGGGCATGCGCTCCGTCATCGACTTGATCCAGCGCCAGTCGATATGCGCGCCCAGCACGCCGACAATCTCTTTGCTCGACACCACGACCGGGGTGGCAATGTCCAGGAAACGCATCGGCTCAGGCCCGTCCACATAGAGTTTGTTTTCAAGCATCAGCGCGCGGTGTGGGTCGGAAACGTAATTTGCCTTGATGGCTTCGATATACCAGGAACGCTGGGAGACGTCCTCCCCTTCCAACAGCCCATCGCTGGCCGCCAATACCTTGCCGTCCCGCCCGGCGTATCCGATCCAGGCATAGCCTTCATGGAACTGCTTCAACGCATCCAGGTGCCGGCCCAGCGCTTCAGGCTCTCCGAGGACGTTTTGATCCACCAGCAGGCGGGCATGCAGGATGATGTTCTGGTATCTCTCGTACAGGGCGCGATCGATCTTGATGGAAAGCATCGAGGTGCGCTTCAGAAGCGTTTCGCTGATTTCCTTTTCTTCCTGTTTTCCGATGATGGATTTGGCGATGATCCACAGCACGCCCGCCGTCGCCAGGGTCAGCAGGATCGCCAGCACCGGGAGAAGGACCTGAAGGCTGACTTTCCTGTGCTTCGACACTGTGTTATCGGATTCTGAAGTCAGGGAGGCGTCCTTGAGCAATTTGCGGCAACCTTCCGTGAGAGACTTTCATCGTTGGCGCGATGTATATCCCGCGCGCAAAACCTGGGTGTGAGGCAGGGCTTGCCAAACCTGGCTGGGGTATGTTTGCACTAAAAGACAACCAAGTTGCCTTGGTTGCCGGCTGATGCGTGATTTGGACGGTGTTCGCTTTGGGTCCCTGCGAGGACCCAGTACCGGGCGGGATGGTGACGCGTCAGAAAGCGTTCCCGATTCATGAAAATCCTGGGATGGAGCCTGGGTTGTTGCTGGAGCTGCCCAGGATAATCCTGGGTAAATTTTTAAACCCACTTTCCTCATGTATGGCGGGGAATGCGAAATACGAAGCTCCCGGCGCCCGATGGCTTGAAATGGGCTCTGAGCAGGCCCGCCATGAAAACTCCGGCCCGTGCCTGCGGTCGTCAATACCTCGGACATCCGAGCGACATCACGCCGCGCAAACTTCCCTCACGCACCCGCGCAACCAGCGATGCGCCGGATCTCCGTCCATGCGCGGATGCCAGAGCAGGGACACGGTGATTTCCGGCAATTCCAGCGGCAGCGCGAAACGGAACATCCCGCTGCGCAGCCCGGCGGTATGCCGCTCCGGCACGCTGGCGATGAGGTCCGACGCCCGCGCCAGCGCCAGTGCCGCCGAGAAACCGCCGACCGTCGCGACGACGTCGCGCTTCAGGCCCAGTGGCGCCAGGGCCTCGTCGAAGGGGCCCTCGTCCCGTCCGCGCCGGGAGACGCCTACGTGCCGGCCGGCGGCGTAGCGCCCGGCCGTGATCTCGCCCTCCGCCAGCGGATGCCCCGCGCGCACCACGCCGACGAAGCGGTCGCGCAGCAGGGCCTGGGCGCGCAGCTCCGGGCCTGTCGCCTTGCCCACCACGCCGGTTTCGAGATCGACCGTGCCGTCGCGCATCAGCGTGCTGTCCTTGTCCAGCTTGGGCATGAAGCGCAGCCGCACGCCGGGCGCTTCCGCGGCCACGCGGGCGATGAGGGCGGGGCCGAAGGTTTCCACGAAACCGTCGCTGGTGCGCAGCGTGAAGCTGCGCGCGAGCTTGTGAAGCGCCGGCTGCCGCACGGGACGCAGTGCGGCCTCGGCGTCCTGCACCAGTTGGCGCACCCGCTCACGCAGCTCCAGGGCCCGAGGCGAGGGCACCAGGCCGCGCCCGGCACGGACCAGCAGCGGATCGCCCGTCGTCTCGCGCAGGCGCGCCAGCGAGCGGCTCATTGCCGACGGGCTCAGCCGCAGCCGCCGGGCGGCGCGCGCCACGCTGCCTTCGCTCAGCAGCACATCCAGGACGAGCAGCAGGTTCAGATCGGGCTTGGACATGGTGGGCATCGAGGGCAGCGTAGCCGCCATGGCATGGCGTCAGACGCACGAATGAAGTGCAAATGATGCGCCTTCCGCCATGGGTGGCCGGCTCCTATCGTTCCGGCACGGGCTCCACTTCGGATGCCTTTGGAAAGCTAAAGAGCCATGTCCAGACCATCAGCAAACCATGAGGCGGCGCCCGGCGCCGCGGGCGGGGCCGCCACCGTGCGTGGCGCGCTGGCCGGCCTGTCGCTGTGCATGCTGCTGCCCTCGCTGGGCACCAGCATCGCCAACGTCGCGCTGCCGGCCTTCGCCGACGTGTTCGCGGCGTCGTTCCAGCAGGTGCAGTGGATCGTGCTGGCCTACCTGCTGGCCAACACCACGCTGATCGTCAGCGTCGGCCGGCTCGGCGACGTGCTCGGCCGCCGCCGGCTGCTGCTGGCCGGGCTGCTGGTGTTCACGGCCGCCTCGGTACTGTGCGGCCTGGCCCCGACGTTGGCGCTGCTGCTGGCCGCCCGGGCGCTGCAGGGCATCGGCGCCGCCGCGCTGATGGCGCTCACGCTGTCCTTCGTGAACGGGACGGTGCCCAAGCGGGACGCCGGCAAGGCCATGGGCCTGCTCGGCACTACCTCCGCCATCGGCACCGCGCTGGGCCCCTCCCTCGGCGGCCTGCTGCTCGATGCCCTGGGCTGGCCGGCGCTCTTCCTCGTCAACGTGCCGCTGGGCCTGCTGGCGCTGTGGTTCATCCGGCGCTTCCTGCCGGCCGACGGCGCCGCGCCGCAGGCAGACCGGCCCCGCTTCGACCTGCCGGGCACGCTGCTGCTGGCAGCGACGCTGGGC
Source organism: uncultured Azohydromonas sp. (assembly GCF_937926365.1). Taxonomy (GTDB): domain Bacteria; phylum Pseudomonadota; class Gammaproteobacteria; order Burkholderiales; family Burkholderiaceae_C; genus Azohydromonas. Next base: position 6,479 of record NZ_CALAOH010000051.1, read on the forward strand.
GCCTATGCGCTGGCGATGACCACCGGGCGCGGCCGTTTCGGCCTGTTCAACGCGGCACTGCTGCTGGCCGCCGCGGCGGGGCTGGCGCTGTTCCTGTGGGTGGAGGCGGGGGCCGCGTCGCCGCTGATCCGCCCGGGTCTGTTGCGCGACCCGGTGCTGGGCGCGGGCCTGGCGATGAGCGCGCTCGTGTCCTCGGTGGTGATGGCGACGTTGGTGGTCGGGCCGTTCTACCTCGGCCGCGTGCTGGGCCTGGCCGCCGCCGGCGTGGGCCTGGTGCTGTCGGCCGGCCCGGCGGCGGCGGCACTGGTCGGCGTGCCGGCGGGGCGCCTGGTGGACCGCCACGGCGCCCGGCGCATGAGCCTCGCCGGCCTGGGCGGCATGGGCGCCGGCTGCCTGGCGCTGTCCCTGGTGCCTGCTGCCTGGGGCGTGGCTGGCTTCGTGCTGCCCGTCGTCGCCGTCACGGCCAGTTATGCGCTGTTCCAGGCTGCCAACAACACGGGCGTGATGGGCGAGGCGGGCGCGGAGCGGCGGGGCGTCGTCTCCGGGCTGCTGGGCCTGTCGCGCAACCTGGGGCTGATCACGGGCGCGTCGCTCATGGGCGGAGTCTTCGCCCTCGCGGCGGGGACGGTGGATTTCGCCGCGGCGCCCGCGGAGGCCGTGTCCGCCGGGTTGCGGGCGACCTTCCTGGCGGCGGCGGTGCTGGTGGGGTTGGCGCTGCTGATCGCGCTGGGGAGCCGGGCGCGGCGTGGCGCTGCGGCTCCTCAGGGCAGCGCATAAGGAAAGCGGAGAGGCTGGAGCCGCCGTGCCGTCAGCAGCGCCCCGAGCGCCGGCTGCGCGGCTGGAGCTTGTCCAGCTCGGCCAGCTGCTGCTTCAGCAGGATCATCAGCGTGCGCGCGTGCTCCACGGGCAGGCGCAGGACGCTGGTGGCCGACTCCTCGTCGCGCACCGGGCGCTGCAGTACTGCGGCGTCCACGCCCAGCTCGATCAGGCCCTTGTCGTGCTTCGCCGACTTCAGCCGCTGTACTTCAATGTCGTAGGTCTTCACGCGTGTGTTCCCGCAATCAAGGCAAGGCCCGGATTGTCGGGGGACGCGGCTGCGCAACCAGCGCTCATGCCCGCCGCGGCGGCTCTTCCCGCTCCGGCACGTCGTCGTCCTCCTCGTCCCGGAGCTCGCGGCCCCAGGGGTCCCGCAGCGCCAGCACGGTGATGAGGACGGTCAGGAGAAAGATCAGCCAGTACAGCGGGTCCCATTCGTCCATCAGGCGGCTCGTACGAGGGATAGCCTGGTGGCCGGCGGCGCCGGCGCGGCGACAAGCGGGTGGCGGCAGTGGGGCATGCGACGGGGGGCGCCCAGGGCGGACGCGGCGGGATGTCGGGTCTGCCATCCACCATAGGAGCCCCGCGCGGCCGAGTGAACGACGCGATGCGCCCAAGCTCATGCGCCAGGCGCATGAGCCATGAAGATGCTGGTGCAACCATCCATGCGGCGCAGTTGCATAGCCGAAAACTTCATTTGTCAGCGCCTGCTCGCCGCGGGTACGGTGCCGCCGGAAGGAGCCGCCATGAGCCTGCAACGCAAGAGCAAGTACCCGATCGATTCCCTGTTCACCTGTCGCTGGTCGCCCCGCGCCTTCACGGGCGAACCCATCGACGACACCACGCTGATGAGCTTCTTCGAAGCCGCGCGCTGGGCGCCGTCGAGCTTCAACGCGCAGCCGTGGCGCTTCATCTATGCCCGGCGCGACACGCCGGCGTGGGCGCCGCTGCATGACGCGCTCAACGAGTTCAACCGCAGCTGGGCGCACCGGGCCTCGGCGCTGGTGGTGGTGCTGTCGCGCACGAGCTGGACGCCGCCCGGGAAGACGCAGCCGCAGCCCATTCCCACGCATTCCTTTGACACCGGCGCGGCCTGGGCGAGCCTGGCCTTCCAGGCCACGCTCAAGGGCTGGCACGCGCACGCCATGGGCGGCTTCGACCGCGAGCAGCTGCGCCAGGCGCTGGGCATCCCGGACGACCACGCCATCGAGGCCATGGTGGCCATCGGCTGGCGCAGCGACGAGCCGGTGCTGCCCGAGGCGCTGCAAGCGCGCGAGGTGATGAGCCAACGGCTGCCACTGGAGCAGGTGGTGGTGGAAGGGCGCTTCGGCTTCGGCGGCGTGGCGGCACCGGCACCGGTGCCGGTGCCGAGCGCGCAGCCGGTGGGGGAGCCGGACAAGGCGCCAGCCTGAGGTTTAGCCTCGCCGGCCGGTAAAGCGTTTCCCCGCCTGCGCGGTGCCGGCATCCCGGGCCTGAATGCGTACAATAAGCTGTACATGTACGGAGGCTATCAGCATGGATGCCATCACTTACACCGCGGCTCGCGCGAATTTGGCGAGCACCATGGACCGGGTTTGCGACGACCACGAGCCGGTCATCATCACCCGCAACGGACAGCAATCCGTCGTCATGCTGTCGCTGGAGGATTTCAAGGCGTTGGAGGAGACGGCCTATCTGCTTCGCAGCCCGGCAAATGCGAAGCGCCTTCTGGCCGCAATGGAGCAGCTTGAGGCGGGCAAGGGCGCGGAGCGGAAATTGATCGAATGAAGTTGATTTTTGCGGACGCAGCCTGGGAGGACTACCTTTTCTGGCAGAAGCAGGACAGGCGCATGGTGGAGCGCATCAACAGGCTGATAAAGGAAACGCAGCGTTTTCCGTTCGAGGGCGTGGGAAAGCCGGAGCCGCTCAAGCACGCCTTGTCGGGTTACTGGTCGCGCCGTATTACCGAAGAGCATCGCATGGTGTACAGGGTCGAGGAAGACGCCTTGCTGATTGCCCAATTGCGCTACCACTACTGATCACTTGAATTTGATGCCTGCATGGGCGCGTGGCGCGGTGGACTGCAAGAAATGAGCGACATGTGCAGGCGGAGCGGAGTTGCCGCAGCATGTCGCTTCCATGAAAGCGGCAACTGCCCTTGCAGTGCGGGCCAGTGTTTTTTAATCGTCAGTAATGATCTGCCCCGCCACGTTGTCCACCACCACGGGGCTTTCGAAGTAGGTGACGACCGGTTCGGTGCCGTATTTTTCCCGGACGAACGTGCGCCAGGATTCCGTGTACAGCGCTTCCGCGTCGGCTCTGGAAATCCAGAAGTAGATGCCGCCTGCCGTCCGCCCGTCCTCGGAAAGCACATAGGTCTTGCGCAGCAGGCCCGGCACTTCACGGTATTTGGGCGCGGTACTCTGGAAGATACTGCGCGCCTCCTCCAGGGTAATGGGTTTGAGCAGGGTAAAGGTCGTGAGGGTGGTAATCATCTTCACCTCCTGTTGGGCTGCGTGGACGATGGTGTCCCAGGGCCAGCTTACAGGCACCTATCGCGGCTTTCGCAGTCGAAGTCGAAAAAACACGCAAGGCTTGCCGGCAGGACCGGGCCGTCATGCATCTCTGGGCGCGAACATGATGATGCCCATGCCTGCCAAGGCCACGAGTGTTCCTACCAAATCCCAGCGCGTAGGCTGAATGCCGTCAACGAGCCAGAGCCAGAGAATGGCCACGAAGATATAGACGCCCCCATAGGCCGCATAAACGCGGCCCGCGGCCGTGGGATGCAGCGACAGCAGCCATGCGAACGAGGCCAGGCTCAATGCAGCGGGAAACAGCAGCCAGGCGCTCTTGCCCTGCTTGAGCCAGAGATAAGGGAGATAACAGCCCACGATCTCGGCAACGGCCGTGATCAGGAAAAGGAAGAGGGTTCTGATCTCAAACATGGCGGGCGGCCGCGCCTTTCTGGTACGTGAAGTTCGGCCTGAATGATAACCAGGCTGGGGAAGGCTGCCGCCGGCCGATCAATGAAACGGTGTCCTATTTACCGGGCACACTTTTTATGAAGGTCATAATTCGTCCCGTTCCAGCGCCAGATGGGGAAGCAGTTGCCGGGGCCACCAATTTCGATATCAGGGTAGCCCAGGTGCTTCGTCTTGAGCACCATGGGCTCGCCGGGGAAGCCGAATTGGGATTTCCATTTTCCATTCTTGCCCTTGATGTACAGGTCCATGTGTACGCCGGTCATGCCAAAGCAGGAGCTGTAGCGCTTGGTAAAAACCTCGGGCTGGCCATCGCCGTTGAGATCGGTGACCTCTGCCTCGTACTCGACGGTCGAATTGCAATTCTGGTCGAACTGTTTTCCCTTGAGCGCCTTGAACCGGCCGCCGGTCGCTTCAGCGACGACCCGGGCCGCGGCAGCGGAATCGGCCGGTGCGGCGGCCAGGAGCGGCGAGTGCAATATGGCAAGCGCAACAAGGGCCGCCATTGGATGGAACCGGTGCATATGGGCCTCCTGCGATAGCTCGTTGGACCGCGCGCACGTCAAGCCCGTGCGCCAAGCGCTCGGGTCAGGCGTCGCCTGACGGACGAGTTCGGGTGTCTCGGGAAGTTGGCTGCATTTGCAACCATCATTCCGGACTTGCGGTCCGTGGGCAATACGGAATGAGCCGCTCTCATTCCAGGGGCACCAACTTGCGCTAGACCGTCAGAAAAGTAGCGGCTGGAGACAAACAACGCACTTGCGGCCAAATATCAGGCTGTGGCACGCGTCTGGGATTGGCGGCGAGTATTTCCAAACGCGAAATCAAGGCTGCCGTGCGCGGGCAACTTCGCGCACGGCGTCATTCAATCCAGCGCCTTCGCCTCCACCGGCTGCCCCATTCCCACCGCCATCCGGTTCCACGCGTTGATCTGCGCGATGGTCCAGTTCAGCTCCACGATTTCCTGCTCGCTGAAATGCGGCTTGAGCGCCTCGAAGGCGGCGTCGCGGTCGGCGTAGGGATCGGTGAGCCGGGTCATGAGCTCGGCCCAGTGCAGCGCGGCGCGTTCGCGCTCGCTGTAGAAGGGCGCCTCGCGCCACGTGACCAGGCTGTTCAACCGCTGCCAGCTCTCGCCGTGCTCGCGCAGCGAGCGGGCGTGCATGTCCACGCAGAACGCGCAGCCGTTGAGCTGGGAGACGCGGCTCTGGACCAGCTCGATCAATGCCGTTCCCAGCGTGGAATTCGCGGTGCTCGCGCTTACCGCAGCCATCGCCTGGTAGGTCTTGGGGGCGAGACGGGTCCAGGGCAGTCGGGCTTGGTGCATGGTGCTTCCTTGATCAAAAAGTTGGGATGCACCTTCAAGACGACCCAGGCGGCGCGCTTGTGACAGCCGCATCACGCGCCCACGCCGCCGCGATGCGCGCCAGCTTGTCCGGGTTGCGCTGCGCGTGGATGCGCACGATGCGCTGCCCGTCGGTCTCCACCGCCTGCACCGACTCCAGCTGCCCGTCCACCCAGCGCAGCAGGCCCCATTCGCCATTGACCACGGCGATCTCCCACCGCACCGCCGGCCCGTGGCGCAGGTGCGTGGCGAGGTAGAGCTGCGCGATGCGCCGTCCGCCCTCCAGCACCCTGCCGAAGCTGGGCACCTTGCCGCCGCCATCGCCGATCAGCTCGGCGTCCTCGGCCAGCAGCGCGTGCAGGCCGGCGAAGTCGCCGCGCGAGGAGGCCTCGATGAAACCCTGCAGCAGCCGCCGCTGCGTCTCGGCCGGCACGGCGTGGCGCTTGCGCGCGTCGCGCAGCTGTGACTTGGCCCGGCTCACGATCTGGCGGCAGGCCTCCTCGCTCTTGTCCAGCACGCGCGCCACCTCGGCGTAGTCGGCCTCGAACACCTCCCGCAGCAGGAAGGCCGCGCGCGCCTCCGGTCCCAGCCGCTCCAGCAGCGTAAGAAAGGCGACGGACAGGTCGTCCGCCTTCTCCAGCAGCTGCTCCGGCGTGACGGGCGAGTCCTCCACCAGCGGCTCGGGCAGCCAGAAGCCTACGTACTGCTCGCGCTGCGCCTTGGCCGCACGCAGCCGGTCGATGGACAGCCGCGTGGTCACGGTGACGAGCCAGGCTTCGGAGCTGTCCAGCGCCGCGGTGTCGGCCTCGTGCCAGCGCAGCCAGGCGTCCTGCACCACCTCCTCGGCCTCGGCGCGGGAGCCGAGCATCCGGTAGGCGATGCCGTGCAGGCGCGGACGCAGCCGCGCGAAGGTGTGGGTGGAGTGGTCCATGAGGTCCAGACGAACGAGGCGGGCGGTTTGTGACGGCTTTCTGCCGCGGCGTGAGGCCAGGGCCGCGCCGGGGGCCTCAGCCCCGCGCCTGCCGCATCAGGCGCCGCATGGGGTCCAGCGAGCGCGTCACGTCGTCGTCGGTGGTGGCCCAGGAGCTGACGCTGATGCGCATGGCCGTGTGCCCCTGCCAGACGGTGATGCCGCACCAGCACGTCCCCTCGGCCTGCAGCGCGGCCACCACGCGGCGCGTGGTGTCGTCGTCGCCGAAGCTCACCAGCACCTGGTTGAGCACGACCTCGTTGAGCACGGTGGCGCCGGCCTCGCGCAGCTCGTGCGCGAAGCGCCGCGCGTGGCGGCAGCAGCGCTGCACCAGCCCGGCCAGGCCGCTACGGCCCAGCGTGTGCAGCGCCGCCCACACGTCCACGCCGCGCGCCCGGCGCGAGAGCTCGGGCGTGTAGTCCGACGGATTGCGCTGCTCGCTCTCGGCGGGCAGGTACACCGCGGAGACCGACATCGCCGCCCGCAGCGCCGCGCCGTCGCGCACGAAGGCGATGCCGCTGTCGTAGGGCACGTTGAGCCACTTGTGCGCGTCGGTGGCCCAGGAGTCGGCCTGCTCCACGCCGTCCGCGAGCGGACGCAGCGCGTCGCTGGCGCGCGCCCACAGCCCGAAGGCGCCGTCCACGTGCACCCAGGCGCCCTGGGCCTGGGCGGCGGGGATCAGCTCGGCGAAGGGGTCGAAGGCGCCGGTGTTCACGTTGCCGGCCTGCAGGCAGACGATGGCCGGGCCGCTGATGCGCGGCAGCGCGTCGGCCCGCACGCGCCCTTGGCCGTCCACCGGCAGCCGCAGCACGCGCCGGCGGCCCAGCCCCACCAGGCCCAGCGCCTTCAGCACGGTCGGGTGTACCTCCTCGCTGACCAGCACGGTGATGGGCGGCGCGCCGCACAGCCCGTCGGCTTCGACGTCCCAGCCGGCGCGCTCCAGCACGGCGTGGCGCGCGGCGGCCAGCGCCGAGAAGTTGGCCATGGTGGCGCCGGTGACGAAGGCGCCCGCGGCGCCGGGCGGCAGCGCCAGCGCCTGCAGCAGCCAACGCAGCGCCACCTGCTCGATCGCGGCGGTGGCGGGCGCGGGGCCGTGGTGGGCCGAGTTCTGGTCCCAGGCCGTGGCGAGCCAGTTGCTGGCCACCGTCACCGGCAGCGCGCCGCCGGTGACGAAGCCGAAGAAGCGCCCGGCGGCCGCCGCCATCGTGGCCGGCGAGCCCAGCTCGTCGAGGCGCTGCAACGTCTCCTCGGCCGGCCGCGGCGCATCGGGCCAGGGCTGGTCGAAGCCCGCCAGCGCGGCGACCGCCTCCTCGGACGGCACCACGCGGCGCGAGGGCAGGTCTTCCAGGTACGCGACGGCGCGGGCGGCGGCGTCTTCCAGCAGTTCTCTCATGGCGGCCTACGGAGCGGAATGAATGGTGCGGGGACGGTAAGCGTGGCATTGGCGCCTTGCAATGCGCCCGAAACTGCAGCGTCCCAGGGCCGACCTGCCGCCCCCGGCGCCTCACGCCGCCAGGTTGCCGCGCGCGGCCTGGGCTGCGTGCCGGCGCCGCGCGGCGCCCAGCACAGCCAGGCCGGCCAGCGCCAGGAGCGCGGTAGCGGGCTCGGGCACGGGCGTGGCGATGAAGTAGGCGAACTCGCCCGTCTCCAGCAGCGTGCCCTGGCCCAGGATCTGGCCGCGGTCGTTCATCGCCAGCGCGCCCTGCAGCGCCCACTGCGCCGCCTGCTCATCTGGCACCAGGTCGGCCAGCATGCCGTACTCGCCGTCACGGTAGAGGGCGATGGCCGACACCGGCTCCTCGGTGTACGTGCGCACGGAGCCCACCACCCAGCCCTTCTCGTTGATGTGCCCGCCGAGGAACTCGAACTCGTCGTCGCCGAGCCGCGTGATCGTGCCGCCGCTGTACAGGTACGAGAAGAAGTCGTTGTTGTCCCCGGGCAGGTCGATGGTTTCGACGACGTTGACCAGCGCCTGCCCCGCGTTGTTGAGGTCCACGGCATAGACCCGGGTGAGGAAGCTGGGCGGTGGCAGATCCGGCGGCATGGGCAGCGCAGTGGCGCGTCCGTCGCGGTAGAGGAACGGATGGATGTCACCGCTGCCGTCACCGACACCGAAGTAGCCCAGCACGTCGCCACGGTCGTTGAGAACGCGGGCTTCTATGCCTTCGGCGCTTGCCCCCAGCCCGCTGACGTCCAGGAAGCGGCTGGTGCGGCCGTCCGAGAGGAAGGGTAAGCCAATGCCGTCGGCCGGCTGGCTGTAACCCAGTACCTGGCCTGCCTCGTTGATGTCGAGTCCGCTGGAGAGAACAGCGGCGCCTGGCGGGCGCAACACCTCGCTCATGCGCCCGTTGCGGTAGACGAAGGCGCGCGGGATGCCGTCGGCGCCGAACGCATAGCCGGTCACCTCGCCGCGCTGGTTGAGGCCCATGGCCTGGCTGTTCGCACCGCCCAGGGTGCCCAGTCTCTGCACGGTGCCGCCGCTGTAGAGGAAAGCCTCTTCGGCCCCCGTGCCGTGGTCATCGAGGTAGCCGGCGACCTGGCCCGCGTTGTTGAGCAGGCTGGGCCGGTAGAAAACGCCCTCCGGCGGCGCGGCGAAGCTCTCGATGCGGTACTGCGGCAGCGCCGCCTGGGTCGCGGGCAGGGCGCCCACGCTCAGCACCAGCGCCGCCAGGGCGGGGATCAGAGTCTTCATCTCAAGGCCTCCATCGTCCAACGATGCGAACGCGGCCTTGCCGGACCTGCCCCCATCCGCAACGAAACCATCTCGGCCCGAACGGGGCTGGCCGCGGTACCGGGCGCCGGCACCGCCGCCGGCGACAGCGCAAGCTACGGCCCGGCTCTCGGATACAGGCGTTGTCGGAGGTAAGCGGCGGCTCGAATCGCTAACGCTAACGCTGCCGCGGTGCGGCCGATGGATCGCCAGACCGGCGACGGCGCGGGGGCGGGAAGCTTGGGTTGGAGCCATGGAGGCCGCATACGCCCTGAGCCGGCCTGCCTTCACGAAGGCCGAAGGCAGGCTTCAGCAATCGCAGATTGTGGAAGCCGTGCTCAACGTTCACGCTGTGCGCCCCTGGCGTTGCCCTCCAGCATGGATCTTCCATAACGACCGATTCTTCCCTCCTGCGCTGTCCCGGCCAGGGGCGGGACCAAGCCCAAGGGCGTGCAAAGTGATTGACTGCGCTGGCTTCTGATGACTGAAACAACCCTCGTCACACCCGCGGAGGCGGGTGTCCACGAACACCGGGCGGCGTGCCGATGACGCATACCCCGGCGCGGCAGCCCGGCGCGCTGGCGTCGCTGTTCATCACGCTGGCGATGCAGTCGCTGGCCTCCGCCGCTGTCATCGCGCCCACCGTGGTGGCGCCGAGGCTGCTGGCGCGCATGGGCCTGCCGCCGGCGGCCGTGGGCGTCTACATGGCGCTGGTGTACCTGGGCGCCATGTTCGCCAGCGTGCTGGGCATGCACGTCATCGCGTTGCACGGCGCCATCCGCACCAGCCAGTGGGCGCTGGGGCTGTGCGCGCTCGGCCTGGCGCTGGTCGCCACGGCGTATTTGCCGCTGGCGCTGGCCGGCGCGCTGGTGCTGGGCCTGGGCTATGGGCCGATGACGCCGGCCAGCTCGCACATCCTGGCGCGTACCACGCCGGCGCACCGCATGGGCATGGTGTTCTCGGTCAAGCAGACCGGGGTGCCGCTGGGCGGCGTGATCGCCGGGCTGGTAGTGCCATCGCTGGCGCTGGCCGCCGGCGGGCAGGCCGCCGCGCTGGCGGTGGTGGCGCTGGCCACGGCCTTGTGCGCGTGGCCGGCGCAGCGCCTGCGCGCGACGCTGGACGTGGAGCTGTCGCGCGGCGGCGGCTGGCCCAGCCTGGGCGCGCTGCTGCAACCGGTGCGCGTGGTGTGGCGCTCGCCGCGGCTGCGCACGCTGGCGCTGTGCTCCTTCATCTTCTCGGCGGTGCAGGTGTGCCTGACGGCCTACTTGGTGAGCTTCCTGACGGGGCAGTTGCACTGGACGCTGGTGGCGGCCGGCGCGGCGCTGTCTGCCTCGCAAACCGCAGGCGTGGTGGGCCGGGTGCTGTGGGGCTGGGTGGCGGACAACGGGCCGGGGGCGCGGCTCACGCTCATCGGCCTGTGCGCGCTGATGATCGGCTGTGGCCTGTGCATGCGGCTGTTCGGCCCGGCCACGCCGGCCCTTGTGGTGCTGGGCGTGCTGCTGGTCTATGGCGCCACGGCGCTGGGCTGGAACGGCGTGTACCTGGCCGCGGTGGCGCGGCTGGCCGGGCCGGCGCAGGCCGGCATGGCGACCGGCGGCACGCTGGCCTTCACGTACTTCGGCGTGGTGGTGACGCCGCCGCTGTTCGGCCTGATCGCCAGCCGGCAGGCCGATTTCGGCTTGGCCTACGCGCTCAGCGCCGTACCGCTGGCGCTGTGCCTGGGCGCGATGTGGCGGGCGTGGCCGCCGGAAAAGCGCGCCCCCTGAAACTCAGCGCAGAAAGAACCCCTCGGGAAACGGGTCGGACTCCTCCAGCACCCACTGGTTGAAGCCGCTGATGTGCGCGCTGCCCGTCACCTCGGTGATGGCGCCGTCCAGGTTGCCCACCCGCACCGCCTGCGTCACCCGGACCTTGAAGCGGCTGCCGACGATGCTGCCGTTGACGTATTCCTGGTTCAGCGCCAATTGCCCGCGCAGGAACAGTTGCGCGGCCCGCCCGGAGGTGCCGGTGCCGGTCGGGGAGCGGTCCACCTCCCGGTCGGCGAATATGCAGACGTTCGACTGATCGACCCCCGCGCAATTCGGGCGGCCGTCGATGATCGTGCCGTACAGCTCGTTCAGGCCGGGCTCCAGCGGGTGCTGGATCTGGACTTTCTGCTTCACGGCCGCCTTGGTTTCGGCGCCGAGCTGGATCAGCGAGCGGACGATTTCAGGCTTGATCTCCAGCCCGGCCTGGTCGCCGTTGATGTAGTAATAGAAGGCGCCGCCGAAAACGATGTCGCCCGAGATGCGCCCGAAGCTGGGCGTTTCCACTTCCACGTCGCGCATGAAGATGAAGGCGGGCACGTTCCTGAAAGTGACCTCGCCCGCCCGGGTGCCGTCCCATTCCACGTGGGCCTCGATGAACCCGGCCGGCGCGTCGAAGCCGATGCGCGTCGTGGGAATTTTCCGCTCGACGTAGCCCATTTCGACCAGCACCTTGCCCAGCGCGATGATGCCGTGGCCGCACATGTCGCTGTAGCCTTCGTTGTGGATGAATATCACGCCGAAATCCGCGCCGGGCGTGGTGGGCGGCAGCAAGTAGGCGCCATACATGTCGGCATGGCCGCGCGGCTCGTTCATCAGGAAGCGGCGCAGGTCGTCGCGGTTTTCCTTCAGCCAGGCGCGTTTTTCCAGGATGTTGTTGCCCGGCACCGGTGGCATGCCGGAAACCAGGATGCGCAGTGGCTCGCCGCCGGTATGGGCGTCGATGGTTTGAATGGTCCGCAGGAAATTCAGCATGGGGTGCTCCGATGGTTTGATTTCAAATGCCGATTTCCACTGACATAAACCTCGTCACACCCGCGAAGGCGGGTGTCCACGCGTACCGGGCAGTATCCCGGCCGGCGTGGATGCCCGCCTTCGCGGGCATGACGGGGACATATTTCAGCTTCGATCGGAAACCAGGTCCAGGTGCCTGATCGCCACCCGCGCCGCCGCCAAATCCCAGGCCGCGGTCCCCACGCTCTTGAACACGATGGGGCGGCTCAAGTCGGCTTGGTTTCGCACGGCGGAAGCCAGTGAGCCCACGCGCGCCCAGTCGATGCCGGCCTGCAGCAGGTCGCCGGCCTCGTGGCGAGCCCCGGCCGGATCGTCGGCGTAAAGGTCGCTGCCATCGAGGGTGGTCTTGCCGATCTCGGCCATTTCCGGCTTGAAAGCGCCCACGCCGATGACCAGTCGGCCCGGCCGGGCCACCTCGTCGTAAATGGCGCGGGTACTGGTGGTCAGCGTGATCACGACCTGTAAATCCTCGGGCAGCCCGCCGTCGCAGATACGCAGGTCCGGATGCACGCCCCGCTGCTGCTCGCAAAAGGCTTGCGCGGCCTCGGGGCTGCGGCTTTTCACCCAAAGGGTGCAGTCCGGGTAGAGCGCATGCAGCGCCTGCACGTGAAACGCCGCCTGTGTGCCGGTGCCGAACAGCAGGATGGACCGGGGCGCCGCGGGCAACAGCCGCTGGATCGCCAGCAGCGACACGGCCGCCGTGCGCCGGCCCGTGACCTCCGGCCCGTCGAGCAGGCACAGCGGCTGGCCGGTGGCGGCATCGCAGGCCGTGACGATGCCGTGGATGGTGGGCAGTTGCCTTTGCGCGTTGGCGGGCTGGACGTTGACCAGCTTGTGGATGCCGATGTCGGCCGCCGTGGCGGGCATGCTCAGCAGCACGCCGCCTTGTCCCAGCGGCAGCACCATGCGTTCCGGGCTGCGGATCGCGCCGGCCTCGACCTCGACGGCGGCACGGGCGATGGTGGCGACCAGTGCGGGATAGGGCAGCGCGGCGGCGGTCTGCGCCTGGTCGCACACGAGCAACTTGGTTGTCGGCGTTGTGGGCTGGTCTGGGTTCATGAGGCGTGGCTGGTGGGGTGGTCGGCGCGAGGCCCGGCCTGTGCGGCCGAACCTGCGAAACAAGAGCCCGCCATTCTCCCGTCAGCCCGGAATCTCGGGCTCCACCAGCGTGGCCAGTTGGGCCAGCGATTCCTGCCAGCCGAGATAGCACATCTCAACCGGAATCGCCTCCGGAATCCCCTCCTGCACGATGCTGAGCTCGGTGCCGCAAGACACCTGGGCCAAGCTCACCGTCACGTGCATTTCGCCGGGCAGGTTCGGGTCGTCAAACCTGTCCGTGTAGCGGATGCGCTCGTTGGGCACCAACTCCAGATACTCGCCGCCGAAGGAATGTTCGCCGCCCGTGCCGAAATTCAGGAACGACATCCTGAACGTGCCGCCGACCTTGGCCTCCATGTGGTGAACCTTGCAGGTGAAACCGTAAGGCGGCAGCCACTTGGCCAGGGCGTCGGCATTGAGAAATGCCTTGTAAACGCGCTCGGGAGGAGCGCGGAGGACGCGGTGGAGGCGGGCGGTACCGGTGGGCATGGACAGTCTCCTTCCAAGAGAGTGGGTGTTTTACTCCTCGCCGCTACCGGCCTGTTGCCGCCTGTTGGCGGCCACCATCACAAAGCACTGCGGCCGACCGAGCTCACCGCCCGATCGGCCGCAGCCAAAGTCCCAGCGCAGGCCCCAGGCCCGTCGCCTCACGTCAGTCCATCAAGCCATCCGAAACGGCAACTCCCGCAGCGGTTTCCCCGTGAGCGAGGCAATGGCGTTGGCAAACGCTGGCGCCAGCGGCGGCAGCCCCGGCTCGCCCATCCCCGTCGGCGGCTCGGCGCTGGGCACCATGTGCACCTCGATGCGCGGCATCGATCCAATGCGCGCCACCTGGTACTCGTGGAAGTTGTGCTGCTGCACTTCGCCGTCCTTGAGCGTGATGGCATTGCCGGGCAGGCAGGTACTCAAACCCATCAGCGCCGCGCCCTGCACCTGCGCCTCGACGCTGCGCGGGTTCACCACCAGGTTGCAGTGCACGCCGGCCGTCACGCGGTGCAGCACGGGCTGGCCGTCCTGCACCGACGCTTCGACCACGTAGGCCACCACCGACTGGAAGGACTCGTGCACCGCCACGCCCCAGGCATGGCCCGCCGGCAGCGTCCTCTTGCCGTAGCCGCTCTTGTCCACCGCCAGCTGCAGCGCGGCGCGATGCCGCTGGTGCTGCGGGCCCATCAGCTTCAGCCGGTAGGCCACCGGGTCCTGCTTCGTGCGGCGGGCGATCTCGTCGATCAGCGTCTCCATCACGTAGGCCGTGTGCGTGGAGCCCACGCTGCGCCACCACAGCACCGGCACGTTCACCTTCGGATGGTGCACGGTCAACCGCATCGGCAGCTCATAGGGATCGCGCATGCCTTCCACCGTAGTGGCGTCGATGCCGTCCTTCACCATCATCGGCTCGAAGGGCGAGCCGGCCGTGATCGACTGCCCGACGATCACGTGGTCCCAGCCCAGCACGCGCCCCTGCTCGTCGAAACCGACGCGCGCCGTGTGCAGGTGCATCGGACGGTAGTAGCCGCCCTGGATGTCGTCCTCGCGGCTCCACAGCGTGCGGATCGGCGCCGCCAGCCCGGCCGCCTGTGCGGCCCTGGCGACCTGGCAGGCCTCGACCACGTAGTCGCTGGTCGGGATGGCTCGGCGCCCGAAGCCGCCGCCGGCCATCTGCACGTGCACCTTCACGTTCTGCGGCGGCACGCCCAGCACCTTGCTCGCGGCCATGCCGTCCAGCCCCGGCATCTGCGAGCCCACCCACAGCTCGGCCTGGCCGTCCTGCAGCCGCACGGTGCAGTTCAGCGGCTCCATCGGCGCGTGCGCGAGGTACGGGAACTGGAATTCGGCCTCGATGAGCTGCGGCGCATTCGCCAGGCCGCTCAGGTCCGCGTCGTACTTGCGCGGGCCGGGCTGCTTCGCGAGGGCGCGGTACTGCTCCAGCTGCCGCGCGCTGTCCACCTTCTCCACGCCGCTGGTGTCCCAGCGCAGCTTCAGGGCCTCGCGGCCGAGCTTGGCCGGCCAGTAGCCGTCGGCGATCACGGCCACGCCGTCGCCACCGCGGTCCACCGGCACGCGCAGCACGGCCTTGACGCCCTTGACGGCGCGGGCCGCGCTCTCGTCCACCTCGGCCAGCTTGGCGCCGAATACCGGCGGATGCGCCACCACGGCGGTCAGCATGCCGGGCAGGCGCACGTCGATGCCGTAGTCCTGCCGCCCGCTGCTCTTGGCCACGGCGTCGAGCCGCCCCGTCGCGTGGCCGATCAGGCGGAACTGCTTCGGGTCCTTCAGCGCCACCTTTTCGGGCACCGGCTGCGCCATCGCGGCCTCGGCCAGCTCGCCATAAGTCAACCGCTTGCCGCCGGGGCCGATCACCACGCCGGCCTGCGTGCGCAGCGACGCGGGGTCGGCCTTCCATTGCGCCGCGGCGGCCGACACCAGCATGGCGCGGGCGCGCGCGCCCAGCTCGCGGTACTGCTGGTAGCTGTGCCTCAGCGCGGTGGAGCCACCGGTGAGGTGCATGCCGAACACCGGGTCGGCATAAGCCGGGTCGTTGCTGCCGTGCACGCTGCGGACCTTGCTCCAGTCCGCATCCAGCTCCTCGGCCAGGATCATCGGCAGCCCGGTCTGCACGCCCTGGCCGAAGTCCAGCCGGTTGATGGTCACCGTCACGATGCCGTCGGCGCCGATCTTCAGGAAGGCCGAAGGCTGCTGCGTGGGCTTCAGGCCCGCGGCGGGCGCCGGGTCGTCGGCCGCGCCGGCCGCCAGCGGGAACGCGCCCAGCGCGAAGCCGCCCGCCGCGGCCAGTTTCAAAAAACTGCGCCGGCCCACGCCGGATGCGGACTCATCGGCCGGGGCCTGGGCGGCCAGCATCGCCTGCAGGGCCTTCGGGAGCGCGGGGGTGGTGGTGTCGAAAAGCATGGTCGGCTGCTCCTTCAGGCCAGCGCCTTGGCGGCGTCGGCGATGGCGGCGCGGATGCGCGCATAGGTGCCGCAGCGGCAGATGTTGCCCGCCATGGCGGCGTCGATCTCGCTCTCGCTGGGCACCTTGCCCTTGGGCAGCGATTTCAGGAAGGCGGTGGCCGACATGATCTGGCCGCTCTGGCAGTAGCCGCACTGCGCCACGTCGTGGCGCACCCAGGCGGCGTGCACGGCTTGCCCCACCTTGTCGTGGCCGTCGGTGACGGATTCGATGGTGGTGATCTTCCTGCCAGCCGCGGCCGACACGGGCGTGACGCAGGCGCGCACGGCCTGCCCGTCCATGTGCACGGTGCAGGCGCCGCACTGCGCCATGCCGCAGCCGAACTTCGTGCCGGTCAGGCCCAGCGTGTCGCGCAGGGCCCAGAGGATGGGCGTGCCGGGATCGACGTCGAGCGCCTGCTCGCGGCCGTTGACGTGAAGTGTGGTCATCGAAGCTCAGGGGTTGGAGGTGGAGGTTGTCCGGTCAGGCCGCTCGTGGCGGGATGCCGGGAAGGTGAGCCGCATTCCAGTTTCGGACGAGGACTCAGATAGCTCCGTCATACCCGCGAAGGCGGGTGTCCACGAACACCAGGCGGCATCCCGGCACGCGTGGATGCCCGCCTGCGCGGGCATGACGAGGTTGTTTCTCAATAGCCATTGCAGATTCGAGTCAGGCCGCCGCGGCCAATGCCTCGGGCATGCATGAAGCGGGCGATGGTTGCGCTGCATACTGGTTCTTGGCCTCGCGCACCGACAGGCTCTGGGGCAGCGCGATGCCGTTCTTCACCGCCAGCAGCTCGGCCATGATGCTCACGGCGATCTCCGGCGGCGTGCGGCTGCCGATGTACAGGCCCACCGGCCCGCGCAGCCGCTGCAGTTGCGCCGGTGCCAATCCGAAATGCTCGGCCAGCCGCGCGCGCCGCGCCGCGTCGTTGCGCCGGCTGCCAATGGCGCCGACGTAGAAGGCGGGGCTCTGCAGCGCCTCCAGCAGCGCCAGGTCGTCAAGCTTGGGGTCGTGCGTGAGCGCCACCACCGCGCTGCGCGCATCGGGCCGGAACGCCGCCACCACGTCGTCGGGCATGCCGCGCACGAGCCGCGCCCCGTCCACGCCCCAATGGCCGGCGTACTCGGGGCGCGGGTCGCACACGGTGACGGTGAAGCCGCTGAACAGCGCCATGGTGGTCAGGCACTCGGCCAGCGCGCCGGCGCCGATGAGCAGCAGCCGATAGGCCGGGCCGAAGGTGTTCACCACCTCGTCCGGCGTCGCATGCGCCTCGGGCGTGGCGGCCTCCGACTGCGAGACGTGGCCGTCGCGCAGCCGCACGCTGCGCCGCATCAGCCGGCCGGCGTCCAATGCCGACACCAGCGCGCCCAGTTGCTCGGCGTCGGGGTCCGGTTCCAGCAGCAGTTCCAGCGTGCCGCCGCAGGGCAGGCCGAAGCGGTGGGCCTCGTCCGCGCTGACGCCGTAGCTCAGCAGCCGCGGCAACCCCTCGGGCATCGCGCCGGCCTGCGCGTGGCGGTGGATCAAATCGTCCTCGATGCAACCACCGGACACCGAGCCCACCACCGCGCCGTCCTCGCGCAGCGCCATCACCGAGCCCACCGGCCGCGGCGACGATCCCCAGGTCCGCACGACCGTCACCAGCATCGCGCGCCGGCCTTGCGCACGCCACCCGGCGAGCGTGCGCAGCACCATCACGTCCACGTGTTCCATGTCACTCCGCCTCGCAGCGCGCAGCGGCCGTGGATGGCCTGATCCTGCGCTTTTCAACGGCGCGAGTGTCGGCGCGGGCCCGCGCGGCCCGTTAGCACGATGCTGCAATTTGTTTGCCTGATTCTCCGGGCCGGCCGCGCCAGGCGGGCCGCCCTTGGATAGCATCGCGCTCGCTCACTGCCCGAGGCCGCGACCATGAACGACACGCTTGCAACCACCGCATCGACCGGGATTCCCGCCGCGCTGGAAGCCCAGCGCTTCGAGGAGGCGCGCACAGGCCTGGTGCAGAGCATCGAGCGCTGGACGAATGGCAGCCAGGTGCACCAGTCGGCGGCCTTGCCCAGCCTGTCGATGTACCGCAGCCACAGCCCGGTCGGCCCGATCTGCGGGCTCTACCAGCCCAGCGTGGGCCTGATCGTGCAGGGCCGCAAGCGCGTGCTGCTGGGCAGCGACCCCTTCGTCTACGACCCGAGCACCTTCCTGGTCACGGCGCTGAACGTGCCGACAGTGACGCACATCCTCGATGCCAGCCGCGAAAAGCCCTTCATGTCGCTGCTGATGACGTTGGACCCGCACGAGATCAACCGCCTGGTGCTGGAAGGCAACTTGCCGCCCGCGCGCGGCCAGGCCAACGAGCGGGCCATGACCACCGGCAGCGTCAAGTGGCCGCTGCTGCGCGCCTTCCAGCGCCTGGTGGACCTGCTGGACGTGCCCGACAGCATCCCGGTGCTGGCGCCGCTGGTGCAGCGCGAGATCCTGTACTGGCTGCTGGTGAGCGACCAGGGCGCGCGGCTGCGCCAGATCGGAGCGACCGGCAGCCATGGGCACCAGATCGGCCGGGCCATCGACCTGCTCAAGACGCATTTCACCGAGGCGCTGCGCGTCGAGGACCTGGCCACCGAGGCGCGCATGAGCGTCTCGACCTTCCATCACCACTTCAAGCAGCTCACCGCCATGAGCCCGCTGCAGTACCGCAAGCGCCTGCAGCTCAACGAGGCGCGGCGCCTGATGTTCGCCGAGCACATCGACGCCTCGACGGCCGCCTACCGCGTCGGCTACGAGAGCCCGTCCCAGTTCAGCCGCGAATACAGCCGCGAGTTCGGCGCGCCGCCCGGGCGGGACATGAGCCTGCTGCGGCAGGCGGCGCTGGAAACGGCCGGGCGGCCCGGCGCGGTGGCGTGAGGTTGCGCCCGCAGCGGCCAGCGCCCGCTATGCCGCCGGTGCGCGGCGCCGCCGCTGCCGCGTCGCCCAGCCGATGACGCCCAGGCCGCACAGCATCAGCGCGTAGCTGCCCGGCTCCGGCACGGGCGTCGCCAGGAAAGGCATGGCCTTGCCGTTGAACAGCCCGGTGCCGACGATCTGCCCCTTGTCGTTGACGTCCAGCCCCTCGCTCAGCACCCACTGGGCGGCGTCGCTGGCCACGAGCAGGCTGTTGAGGTCGTAGCTGCGGCCGTCCCGGTACAGGAAGCCGTGCCGGGCGGCGCCGACCCCGGCCCAGCCGACCGTCCAGCCCAGGCCGTTCAGGTTCTCTGACGCGCGGAAATCCAGCAGTTGCAGGCTGCCATCGGCGTTGCGGATGGCGGACTGGCCGGTGAAGGTGGCGCCCAGGATCTGGCCGGCATCGTTGATGGCGTGGGCGTCCGCCATGCCTTCCAGCAACGACAAGCGGCCATCCTCGTATTTGAAGGCTCCCAGGCTGAATGCGTAGCCGGCCACCGTCTCGGCGTCGTTGAGCAAGAGGTCCCCTATGCGCGAGCCCGTGGGCAGGCCCAGTTCCAGGTAACGGCTTTGCGTACCGTCGTAGTAAAAGGCCCGGTCCCGCCCGGAGCCGGCCACGCCGATGGCATGGCCCCGGTTGTTGAGGCCGCCGTCGCGGCTGTAATCGAGCGCCTCGATGCTGATGTCGATGGCGGGCCGCCCGTCGCCGCGGTAGAGGTAGCTGTGGATGATGTCGTTGCGCGACACCTCGCCATTGACCAGCACCTCGCCGCGGTCGTTGAGGTCCACGACATGGTGCACAAAACCATTGCCCGTGCCGCGAATGGGATGCAGGCCCGATTCGTCCACCGTGTAGGTGCCACCGAAGCCGTCGAAGACGCTGAAGCCGCCCGCCATCACGCCTTGGTTGTTGATCTCCGAGACGGTGTATTCACAACCGCACACCTCGCTGTCGTAATCGGGCACCACGGACGTGACGCGGTATGTCAGCAAGGGGGCCGCCTGCGCGCTGGCCGCGGCCAGCGCCAGCAGCAGGGGAATCGCGTGACTGTTCATGCCTAACCTCCGGCGTGAGTCCAGCCCAACATAGGCGCGGGATCGGCGCGCCGGTCAGCCCTGAACAGCCCTGAGATAGGGCGCCAGATGCCAGCAAATCAAAGTGCCGCATGCGCCACGAAACAGCTGTGCGCCAGGGCAAGACAGGTAACGCGGGTGGGGCAAGGCCCCGGTTTGGACAAGCCTGGTTACCCGGTCTCCGGGGCGCTGCTCACCACGCCGGGCGTCCCGCCTCCGCGGCCTCGCGCCGGGGCCTGAACCACTCCAGCAGGAAGTCCACCAGCGCGCGCGTCTTGGCCGAGAGGTGGCTGCGGGTGGGAAACACCGCGTGGATGTCCGCCCCCGGCAGGCTCCACTCGGTGAGCGGCGGCTGCACGCCCAGCCGCCGCTCCAGTGCCGCCAGCCGCTTGCTCGCCGCCGAGGGCGTCACACCCAGTTCCTGCGCCGCCGCCAGGCCGCCGTGCTTGACCAGCAGGTTGAAGAAGGCCAAGTCCGAGAAGGCGTCCATTGATGAATGAGAGGCACGAAAGATGTGATTCGGTGGAAATCATGTTCCCTGAATTCATCGATAGCATGCCTTCAACCCACAGAGTCCCAGCAGGAGACGACACATGAACGATGCCCGGCTATCCCAAGACCTGTTCCCGGGCTTCCAGGTCCGGGACATCGAGACCGATGCGGGCGTACGCATCCACGCCCGCGTCGGCGGTGACGGGCCGCCGCTGCTGCTGCTGCACGGCCATCCGCAGACGCATGCCCTCTGGCACAAGGTCGCGCCCGCGCTGGCCGAGCGCTTCACGCTGGTGCTGTGCGACCTGCGTGGCTATGGCGACTCCTCCAAGCCCGCGGGCGAGGCGGACCATGCCAACTACGGCAAGCGCGTGATGGCGCGCGACATGCGGCGCGTGATGCAGGCGCTGGGCCACGAGCGCTTCGCCGTGATGGCGCACGACCGCGGCGCGCGCGTGGCGCACCGGCTCGCGGCCGACCATGGCGAGGCGGTGCGCCGCGTGGTGCTGCTGGACATCGCGCCCACGCTCGCCATGTATGAGCAGACGAGTGAAACCTTCGCGCGCGCCTACTGGCACTGGTTCTTCCTGATCCAGCCCGCGCCGCTGCCCGAGTGCCTGATCGAGGCCGTAAGCGCACGGCCATCCCGTGTTGATGAGAACGCATCGAGAGTTAAGGATCGT
>NZ_CALAOH010000052.1 GCF_937926365.1 uncultured Azohydromonas sp.
AGGTGGACGGCGGCGCCGTGGAGAACGTCTACCGCATGCAGGTGATGAACGCCGCGGAATCGGCGCAGACCTACACCGTCACGGCCGAGGGACTGCCGGGGCTGGCGCTGGCCGAGCCGGTGGTGCTCAAACTCGGCCCGGCCGAGGCGCACTGGGCCACCATCGCGCTGCGCGTACCGCCGGAGACGGCGGCCGCCACGCCACCCGGCGCGCACGAGATCCACTTCACCATCGAGCGCCAGGCGCACGGCGGCGAGGCCGTGCACAGCGTGGTGGAGAAGTCCACCTTCATGCTGCCGCGCTGAGTTGCCATCGCGACCAAGAGTGCGGCCATGCCCGCGAAGGCGGGCCTCCACGCGGACCGCGACGCCGCCCAGGGCCCCCCGTGGACACCCACCCTCGCGGGTATGACGGCGTTTTCAAGTCACTTTCCTGGATTGGAGTCAGGGCGCCGCAGGCGCCCTTTTTCCTTGGCCGAGCCCAGCCACGGGTTCCGGGCATCTCCCGGGGCCTTCGAGCATGCTGCAGGGCACAACGTTTGCCGCACTTGCTGACTACAAACAGGAGAGCACATGCCGGTAAACGATCTTGCGCGCACGCTTGAATTGCCCAAGCGGGCGGTGGCGCTGGTGTTGGCAGGCGGCCGGGGGACGCGGCTCAAGCAACTCACCGACCGGCGTGCCAAACCGGCCGTGTACTTTGGCGGCAAGTTCCGCATCGTCGATTTCGCGCTCTCCAACTGCCTGAACTCCGGTATCCGCCGCATCGGCGTCATCACCCAGTACAAGAGCCACAGCCTGCTGCGCCACCTGCAGCGCGGCTGGGCCTTCCTGAAGGCGGAGATGAACGAGTTCGTGGACCTGCTGCCGGCGCAGCAGCGCATCGACGAGGAAAACTGGTACCGCGGCACGGCCGACGCGGTCTACCAGAACCAGGACATCATCGACAGCTACCGGCCCGACTACGTGGTCGTCCTCGCCGGCGACCACGTCTACCGGATGAACTACGCCGTGATGCTGGCCGACCACGTGGCCAGCGGCGCGGAGTGCACGGTGGGCTGCATCGAGGTGCCACGCGCCGATGCCAGCGGCTTCGGCGTGATGGCGGTGGACAACGACTGGCGCATCACGGACTTCGTCGAGAAACCCGCCGACCCGCCGCCCATGCCCGGGCAGCCCAACACCGCGCTGGCGAGCATGGGCATCTACATCTTCAACCGCGAGTACCTTTTCAAGGAGCTGGAGCGCGACGTGCAGGACGAGGCCTCCGGGCACGACTTCGGCCATGACGTGATCCCGCGCGCGGTGCGCCAGGGCGTGGCGATGGCGCATCCCTTCAGCCGCAGCGGCGTGGTGGGCGGCGGCGGCGAGCCCTACTGGCGCGACGTGGGCACCATCGACGCGTACTGGGACGCCAACATCGACCTCACGGCGGCGCGCCCGCTGCTGGACCTGTACGACCAGCGCTGGCCGATCCTGACCTTCCAGCCCCAGCTGCCGCCGGCCAAGTTCATATCCGAGGGCCGCCCGGACTGTGGCAGCGCCACGGACTCCCTGGTGTCCGGCGGCTGCATCGTGGCCGGGCGCGTGACGCGCTCGGTGCTGTTCTCCAGCGTGCGCATCGACGCCGGCGCCCAGGCCGAGCACAGCGTGATGCTGCCCTATGTGCAACTCGGTCGCGACGTGCGCCTGAAGCGCGTGGTGATCGACCGCGGCTGCGTGATTCCGGACGGCATGGTCATCGGCGAGGACCCGGCGGAAGACGCGCGCCGCTTCGAGCGCACCGACCAGGGCATCACGCTGGTGACGCGGGAGATGCTGGCGAGGTTGTGAGCTCACGCCCGAGCACTGCGGCGGAAGCCGGCCTGCAGGCCCCCTCCCGCCACCATCGGCCTCACTCCCTCATCGCTGCCCGCGCCTTCCCTTCCAAGTGCACCGCCGGCACCCGTGTCGCCATCCAGGCGCCGAAAGCCACGCACACCGCCAGCACGCCATAGACGACGTGAAAGGCGCGCGTGAGCGCCTGCGGCGGCAGGTCCACTGACAGCGCCGCCGGCGCCGCGCCCTCGCCGCCCGGCGCCACGCGCAGGAGCACGAAGGCCAGGCCACCGAAGATGGCGGTGCCCAGCGAGGCGCCCAGCGAACGCGTGAGCGCCACCAGCCCCGCGGCGGCGCCCAGGCGCGCGGGGCCGGCCAGCACCTGCGTGGCCAGCTGCGCGCTGGCCATCACGGTGCCGAAACCCAGCCCCACCACCCCCGAGGCCGCGGCCAGCAGGTGCGGCGATGGCGGTGCCAGCGCCAGCACGCCCAGCGCCACGGCGGCCAGCGCCAGCCCGTAAGGCGGCGTGCGCGTGGGCAGCGCGGTGCGCGCGGTGATGCGGCCGTTGAGCGTGGAACCAACCACCAGCCCCATGGTCAGCGGCAGCATCTGCAGCCCGGCATCGGCGGCGCTGGCGCCATGCCCCAACTGGAGCTGGATTGGCAGCAGGAACACCAGCGCGAACATGCTCGCGGCGAACACCAGCACCGTGCCGCAGAGCCAGCCCACGCCCGGCAGCCGCAGCAGGTCCAGCGGCAGGAACGGCGCCGGATGGTGCCGCTGCTGGCGCAACAGCAGCGCGCCCGCGACGAGGCCGCCCAGCACCAGCGCCACGCTGGTGGCCGACAGCCAGTGGAAGCGGTGCCCCGCCAGGCTGAACCACAACAGCGCCGCCACGGCGGTGAGCACGAACAGCAGCACGCCCCAGGGGTCGGTGGGCGCGCCGCGCAGCGCCAGGTGCGGGCTGGACGGCAAGCGCCACACGCGCCAGGCCGCCAGCGCGCACAGCGGCACGTTGGCCAGGAACAGCCAGCGCCAGTCGGCGTGGTGCACCACCAGCCCGCCGATCACCGGCCCGCCCACGCTGGAGGCGGTGAAGACGATCGCGAAGTAGGCCTGGTAGCGCGGACGCAGGCGCGGCGGCACCAGCTCACCGATGAGTGACTGCGACAGCACCATCAGTCCGCCACCGCCCAACCCCTGCAACAACCGCGCCGCCACCAGCTGGCCCATGCCCCGCGCCAGGCCGCAGGCCAGCGAGCCCAGCGCGAACACCGCCAGCGCGGCCAGCAGCATGTCGCGGCGCCCGAAGCGGTCGCCCAGCCGGCCGTACACCGGCGCCATCACGGTGGCGGCGATGAGGTAACCGATGGCGATCCAGGCCGAGTCGCCCAGATCCTGGAAGTCCGCGGCGATGCGCGGCGTGGCCGTGGCCAGCAGCGTTTGGTCCACCGCGGCGAGGAACATGGGCAGCATCACCGCGCCGAACAGCGCCAGCACCGCCTGCCGCGACGGTGCCCCGTCGGGCGCGGAGGGGGCCAAGGCGGGCGGCTGCGGCGGGTTCAGCGTGGGGGGCATGCGGGCGTGGTTGCAAGCCACATGCCGGGGCCACGGGCATGCGCTATTTCCCGTCACGGTGCCGCCATTCAAATGTCCACGGCCATTGAACGCGGGTTGCCGAAGCGCCCCGGCCCGGCCAAATCGGCATGCAAGGCCAATTAGCGCGCAGTTTTTCACTGCATGCGCCGCGCTTCCAAACGGCCCGAACACTGTTGATGCACGTCAAGCGTGCCGGCCGTGCCACGCCTCAGCATGCGGACCGCCGCACCCCGGACCGGCCGCGCGCCTCGCGAGCTCGGCTGCGGCATCAACCGAATATTCCCGGCGGCGCATATGCCAAGCATTGCACCGCAACATGAAATTGGCGGCATTTAGCGGGCATTTTGACTTTTTGCTCTCCCGCAATGCATTCATAGTCCCGCCACCGACCCTTTCGATATTGATCGATGTCCAGACAGCGACGAACGATGCCCGAACAACAGCAATCCCCTGGCAGCAATACCGCCGCGATCCTGCCCACGATCCAGGCACTGGCCACGATGCCCCTCCCGGCGAAGGCCGCGCCCGCGGCGCAGCCGGCCGGCGCGAGCCCCGGCAAGGCTCAACTGGCCGCGCAGCAGCTCGACGAGACGGCGCATGCGCTGCTGTCGCGGGCAGCGCTGGGCCTGTCGCCCATCAGCCTGGCGCTGGCCTGGGCCGACTGGGCGATGCACCTGGCGGTCTCGCCGGGCCGGCAGTCCATGCTGGCGCAGCAGGCGGTGCGGCTGACGGCCGATTTGTTGCCGTCACAACCCGGCACCGCCCAGGCACCCGAACGCGACGACCGCTTCCGCGACCCGGCCTGGCAGCAGTGGCCCTTCCAGCAGCTCAAGTCCGGCTACCAGGCCGCCTGTGCATGGTGGGAGCAGGCGGTGAAGGTCGAGGGCGTGGCGAACCACCACGCGCACCTGGTGAACTTCTTCACCCGCCAGTGGCTGGATGCGGTCTCTCCCTCCAACTTCGCCCAGACCAACCCGCTGGTGCTGCAGGCCGTGCGCGAGACCGGCGGCAGCAACCTGGCGCAGGGCGCGCAGCTGCTGGCCCAGGACCTGGCGCGGCAGGCCGCCAAGGGCGCGCAGGCCGACGCCCCGCTGCAGCCGCTGCCCTACGCCGTGGGCGTGGACGTGGCCGTGACGCCGGGCAAGGTGGTCTATCGCAACCACCTCATCGAGCTCATCCGCTACGAGCCCACCACCGCCACGGTGCATCCGGAGCCGGTGCTGATCGTGCCCTCGTGCATCATGAAGTACTACATCCTGGACCTCTCGCCCGGGAACTCCATGGTGCGCTACTTGGTGGGCCAGGGGCACACGGTCTACATCATTTCCTGGCGCAACCCCGACACCGCCGACCGCGACCTGGGCATGCGCGACTACTTGCGCAGCGGCGTGATGGACGCCATGGCCGCGGTGGCGCACACCAGCGGCGCGCGCCGCGTGCATGCCGCGGGCTACTGCCTGGGCGGCACCTTCCTGGCGATCGTGGCGGCGGCGCTGGCCGGCCAAGCGGCCGCCGCGCCGGCCGAGGCGCACCCGCTGCGCCGCCATGGCGACATCGCCGACCTGCCCGCGCTGGCCAGCATCACGCTGTTGACCACGCTCACCGACTTCAGCGAGCCTGGCGAGCTGGGCGTGTTCATCGACGACGACCAGCTGCGCACGCTGCGCGAGGAGATGGCGCGCACGGGCTTCCTCAGCGGGCGCCAGATGGCCGGCACCTTCCAGTTCATCGGCTCGCGCGACCTGATCTGGACGCGCAACGTGCGCCGCTACCTGCTGGGCGAGCAGGAGCGTCCCAACGACCTCATGAGCTGGAACTCTGACGCCACGCGGCTGCCCGAGCGCATGCACTCGGAGTACCTGCAGTCGCTGTACCTGAACAACGCGCTGGCCACGGGCCGCTACCGCGTGGGCGACGTGGCGGTGGCGCTGTCGGACATCCACGCCCCGCTGTTCGTGGTGGGCACGGCGCGCGACCACGTGGCGCCGTGGAAGTCGGTCTACAGGATTCACCTGCTCACCGACACCGACACCACCTTCGTGCTGGCCAGCGGCGGGCACAACGCGGGCGTCGTCTCCGAGCCCGGGCATGCGCGGCGCAGCTACCAGATGGCCCAGCGCGCGCGCGGCCAGGGCTACGTCACGCCCGAGGACTACGCCGCCACGGCGCCCATGCACGAGGGATCGTGGTGGGAGGCGTGGAGCGCCTGGCTGGCCGAGCATTCCGGGCCGCGTGTGGCCGCCGAGCCCATTCCCGCCGACATGGCATTGGAGGATGCCCCGGGCCAGTACGTGCACCAGCGCTATGCGGACTGAGGCCCACACCGCGCTGCTGGGCGAGCGCCCCGACACCGACCTCGTGCACCGGCTGGAGGCCGAGCTGCGCACGCTGCAGGGGCGCATCCAGCAGCTCGCCCTCGCGCTGCGCGCGCCGCTGCAGACCGACGCCGACGTGGAACGGATCCTGCAGCGCGCGCCCGCGCCGCCGGTGGCGGTGGAGCGGCGCAGCGAAGGCGGCGCACGCAACTATCGCGGCCCCGAGCGGCGCACGGCCCACCTGTGGGACGAGCTGCGCGCGCTGCTGGTGCTGCGCTACCAGCTGTGCAGCCGCCTGGTCGCCGCGGTGGGCGCGCCCGCCGTGCGCGACCTGCTGTCCGCCGCCGATGCCCAGCTTCAACGCGAAGGTTTCAGCGGCACCCCGGCGGGCATGGCGCTGTAGCCCAGGGCTCACCTTCACCGACCCGGGAATGCCGGCCGCGCGCCGCGCGGCCGGCATTCCGTGTTCGACCACACCGTTTCCTTCCGGGAACCCTCAACCCAACTATTACGAGGACACCATGGACCAAGCCATCAACACCGCCTCCCTCACCAACGACGTGACCCAGCGCCTGTCGCGCCTGGGGCTCGCGGGCAAGAAGGGCCTCGTCGTGGGCGTCGCCAACGAGCACAGCATCGCCTGGGGCTGTGCCGAGCTGGCCAAGCTGCAGGGCGCCGAGGTGGTGGTTTCCTGCCTCAACGAAAAGGCCATGCGCTTCGTGTCGCCGCTGACCGAGCCCGCGGGCATCCCGCTCAAACCCTGCAACGTCGAGAACCCCGGCGAGCTGCAGGCGCTGGTGGACTTCGCCATCGAGAAGCTGGGCCGGCTGGACTTCATCGTCCACTCCATCGCCTGGGCGCCGCTGGAGGATCTGCACGGCCGCGTCATCGACAGCTCCTCCACCGGCTTCGCGCGCGCGATGGAAGTTTCCTGCCACTCGCTGGCCGAGCTGGCCAAGCTGTGCGCGCCGCACATGACGCGGGGCGGCGCCATCGTGACCATGAGCTACCTGGGCGCCGACGAGGCCGTGCCGCACTACGGGCTGATGGGCCCGGTCAAGGCGGCGCTGGAGTCGCTGGTGCGCTACATGGCGGTGGAGCTGGGCCCGCAGGGCATTCGCGTGCACGCGGTCTCGCCGGGCCCGATCCACACCCGCGCCGCCTCGGGCATCGCCGGCTTCGACGAGCTCATGGCCAGCGCCGTGGCCAAGTCGCCGCTGGGCCGCGCCGTGACGCTGGACGAGATCGCGCAGCTCACGAGCTTCCTGTGCAGCGACGCGGCCTCCGGCATGACGGGCCAGACCATCTACGTGGACGCCGGCTGCCACGCGGTAGCTTGAGCAACTTGTTTCCCCGTTCGCCCTGAGCCCGTCGAAGGGCCTGCAGCCCCGCCGTGCGGCAGGGCTTCGACAGGCTCGGCCCGAACGGGATACAGAACAACGATCAACAGGACATGAACCCATGAACGCCCTGCACGACACCGAGTACATCGAGAACGTCACCTACGACGAGATCAGCGTTGGCCAGACCGCCAGCCTGACGCGCACCATCACCGGCGAGGACATCCAGGCCTTCGCCGCCGTCTCCGGCGACACCAACCCCGCGCACCTCAACGCCGAGTACGCCGCCGACACCCTGTTCCACGGCGTCATCGCCCACGGCATGTGGGGCGGCTCGCTGATCTCCGCGCTGCTGGGCACGGTCTTCCCCGGCCCGGGCACCATCTACCTGGAACAGGACCTGCACTTCACCAAGCCCGTGCGCATCGCCGACACGCTCACCGTCACGGTGAAGGTCGCGACCAAGGACGACGCCAAGAAGCGCATCGAACTCGACTGCGAGGTCGTGAACCAGAAGGGCGCGTGCGTGCTCTACGGCAAGGCGCGCGTGCTCCCGCCCACCGCCAAGGTCAAGCTGCCGCGCGACAAGGCGCCCAAGATCCACCTCTTCGACGCCCAGGCGCGGCTGCGCGCGCTGCTGGCGCTGGGCGCGGACATGCCCGCGGCCAAGTGCGCGGTGGTGCACCCCTGCGACGCCGACTCGCTCTCCGGCGCCATGGACGCGGCCAAGCTCGACCTGATCGACCCGGTGCTCATCGGCCCGGAGCTGCGCATCCGCCACGTGGCGCAGGAGGCCGGCATCGAGCTGGGCGACGTGCGCATCATCGACACGCCCTACTCCGAGGCCGCGGCCGAGAAGGCCGCCGAGCTGGCGGCCAAGGGCGAGGTGGAGATGCTGATGAAGGGCAGCCTGCACACCGACGAGCTCATCCACGCCGTGCTGGGGCAGAAGGCGCTGCGCACGGGCCGGCGCATGTCGCACGTGTTCCGCTTCGACGTGCCGCTGTACCGCAAGCCCCTGCTCATCACCGATGCGGCGCTCAACATCCAGCCCACGCTGCTGGAGAAGAAGGACATCATCCAGAACGCCATCGACTTCGCGCGCACCATGGGCGTCGAGAAGCCCAAGGTCGCCATCCTGGCGGCGGTGGAGACGGTCAACCCGGCCATGCCCTCCACGCTGGACGCCGCGGCGCTGTGCAAGATGGCCGACCGCGGCCAGATCAACGGCGGCGTGCTCGACGGCCCGCTGGCCTTCGACAACGCGATCTCGGCGCAGGCCGCGTCGATCAAGCACATCGAATCGCCCGTGGCCGGCGACGTGGACATCCTGGCCGTGCCCGACCTGGAGGCCGGCAACATGCTCGCCAAGCAGCTGGAGTACCTGGCCGGCGCCAGCGGCTCCGGCGTGGTGCTGGGCGCGCGCGTGCCCATCGCGCTGACCAGCCGCGCCGACGGCCCGGACGCGCGCGTGGCCTCGGCGCTGCTGGCCAAGCTGGTGGCGCACAACGCGCGGCGCGACCACGCGCGCAAGAACTGGCACAAGGAGGGCTGAAGCGATGAGCGTCCTTTCCGTCAACGCCGGCTCCTCGACGCTGAAGTTCGCCGTCTATCCGCTGCACGACGGCGAGGTGCAGCCGGCCCTGATGAGCGGCAGCTTCGAGGGGCTGGAGCCCCAGGGGCAGCTGCGGCTGAGCTGGAGCGTGGGCACGCGGCGCCAGCAGCGCGAGCTCTCCGCCGGCGCCGACCCGTTCGCGCAGGCGCTGGTCAGCTTGAGCGAGCTGCTGGAGACCGAGACCAGCGCCGGCTCCACGCTGCGCATCGAGGCCGTGGCGCACCGCGTGGTGCACGGCGGCGCGCACTACCGCGAGAGCGTGCTGGTCGATGAGAAGGTACTCAAGGCGCTGGAGCCGCTGTGCCCGCTGGCGCCGCTGCACCAGCCGCACAACCTGGCGGGCATCCGCAACTTCATGCGCGTGCTGCCCGGGCTGCCGCAGGTGGCCTGCTTCGACACCGCCTTCCACGCCCAGCTGCCCGAGGTCGAGTACAGCTTCGCGCTGCCCAAGGCGCTGCGCGAGCAGGGCGTGCGCCGCTACGGCTTCCACGGCCTGTCGTACCAGTTCATCCTGGGCGAGCTGCTGCGCCACGGCGCGCCGGCCCAGGGCCGGCTGTTGATGGCGCACCTGGGCAACGGCGCGAGCCTGTGCGCCGCGCGCGAGGGCCGCAGCATCGCCACCACCATGGGCTTCTCCGCGGTGGAGGGCCTGATGATGGGCACGC
Source organism: uncultured Azohydromonas sp. (assembly GCF_937926365.1). Taxonomy (GTDB): domain Bacteria; phylum Pseudomonadota; class Gammaproteobacteria; order Burkholderiales; family Burkholderiaceae_C; genus Azohydromonas. The sequence goes on from NZ_CALAOH010000052.1 coordinate 9,353, forward strand.
GCTGCGGCACGCTCGACCCGGGCGTGCTGCTGTACCTGATGGAGCAGGGCTGGACGCACGACCGCATCCAGAAGCTGCTCTACAAGGAAAGCGGCCTGCTGGGCGTCTCGGGGCTGACGGCCGACATGCGCCGGCTGCACGACAGCGACAGCGCGGACGCGCGGCTGGCCATCGACATGTTCGCCTACCACGTGGTGCGCGAGGCCGGTGCGCTCACGGCCTGCCTGGGCGGGCTGGACGTGCTGGCCTTCAGCGGCGGCATCGGCGAGCACGACGCGCGGCTGCGCGCCGGCGTGGCCGACAAGCTGGCTTACCTGGGCGTGAAGCTGGACGCGCAGGCCAACACCCGCGCCACGGGCGAGGAAGCCATGGCCATCCACGCCGACGACAGCGCGGTGCAGGTGTGGGTGGTGCCCACCGACGAAGGCCGCGTCGCCGCGCAGGACGCGGCGCGGCTGGTGGCGCTGCCGGCCAACGGGTGAGCCAGCGCAGCGCTGGCGCCGGGCCCGGGGCCCGGCTTGCGCGGCTCGCCTGCAAGGTTCTTGCAGCAGCCGAAAGCCGACACGCCGCGCACCCAACTCCATCATGCCCGCGAAGGCGGGCATCCACGCCAGCCGGGATGCCGCCCGGCGTTCGTGGACACCCGCCTTCGCGGGTGTGACGAAGTTATTTCAGTGAGCAGGACAAGCGGAGATCAAGCCTCCACCCCCGCCGCCTTCCCCTGCTCCACCTTCACCCCGGCCAGCACGAACTCCAGCATCCCGCGGTCCACGGTTTCCTTTTCCAGCAGCAGCTGCGCCAGGGCTTCGAGCCGGGATCGGTGCTCGGTCAACGTGGCGCGGACGCGGACGCGCGCCTCCTCCAGCAGCCGCTGCACCTCCGCGTCGATGGCCTCGGCCGTGCGCTCGCTGCACTCGCGCTGTTCCGGCGCGCCCGGCACGCCCAGGAAGGCGGCGCGCGGCGAGGCCTCCCAGGTCGCCAGCCCCAGCGCCTCGCTCATGCCGTACTGCGTCACCATGTGCCGCGCCATGTCGGTGGCGCGCTGCAGGTCGTTGGCGGCGCCGGTGGAGATGTCGTTGAAGACCAGTTCCTCCGCCACCCGCCCGCCCAGCAGCACGTCCAGCCGGTCCAGCAGCTCGCTGCGGCGCAGCAGGTAGCGGTCCTCGGTGGGCGACTGCTGGGTGTAGCCCAGCGCGCCGATGCCGCGCGGGATGATCGACACCTTCGCCACCCGGTCGGCGCTGGCGCGGTACTCGGCCACCAGCGCATGGCCGGCCTCGTGGTAGGCCACGAAGCGGCGCTCCTCGGGGTTCATGACGCGGTTGCGCTTCTCCAGGCCGGCCACGATGCGGTCCAGCGCCTGCTCGAAGTCCTGCATGTCCACCGCGTCCTTGCCCCGGCGCGCGGCGTGCAGCGTGGCCTCGTTGACCAGGTTGGCCAGGTCCGCGCCGGCGAAGCCGGGGGTGCGCGCGGCCATGGAGTCCAGGTCCACCGCGGGCGCGAGCTTCACGTTCTTCACGTGCACGTCCAGGATCTGGCGCCGGCCCTTCATGTCGGGCTTGTCGATGGACACGTGCCGGTCGAAGCGCCCCGGGCGCAACAGCGCCGGGTCCAGGATCTCGGGGCGATTGGTGGCGCCCATGATGATGACGCCGCGGTTGCTGGTGTCGAAGCCGTCCATCTCCACCAGCAGCTGGTTGAGCGTCTGCTCGTGCTCCTGGTGCCCGCCGCCCATCAGCCCGGGGCTGCGCGCCCGGCCCAGGGCATCGAGCTCGTCGATGAACACGATGCACGGCGCCTTGGCCGCGGCCTGCTCGAAGAGATCGCGCACGCGCGCGGCGCCCACGCCCACGAACATCTCCACGAACTCCGAGCCGCTGAGCGAGAGGAAGGGCACGCCGGCCTCGCCCGCCACCGCCTTGGCCAGCAGCGTCTTGCCGGTGCCCGGCGCGCCCACGATCAGCACGCCCTTGGGGATCTTGCCGCCCAGGCGCCGGTAGCGCTCGGGCGTCCTGAGGAACTCCACCACCTCCATCAACTCGTCGCGCGCCTCGTCGATGCCCGCGACGTCCTTGAAGGTGACGCCGGTTTCCTGCTGCAGGTAAACCTTGGCCTTGCTCTTGCCGATGGACATCAGCCCGCCCGCGCCGCCGGGGCCGCCCATGCGTTTCATCAGCAACCACCAGATGCCGAAGAACACCAGCGCCGGCGCCACCCACGACAGCAGCAGCGGCAGCAAGGTGCTGCGGCGCACGCTGCCGTAGCGCACCTTAGCCGCGTCGAGCTGCGGCACCAGCGTCGGGTCATCGACCAGCACGGTGACGAAGCGCTGTTCGCCGCCGTCGGTCCGCAGGCGTTCGAGCTTGTCCGGCGGCAGCACCTTCTCCAGCGCGTCGGGCTTGAGCGTGCCCTCGGCCATGCCCTCGGCCAGCACCAGGTCCTGCACGCCGCCGGCCACGACGGCCTGCTTGAACTCGCTGTAGGAGAGCGTGAGCGTGTGGCGCGCGCCGATGACGTCCTGCAGCAGGCTGATGAGGAACAGGGCGCCGAGCAGGTACCAGATGGAAAAGGTTTGCTTCTTGTCCAGGACAGGGGTGGGCATGGCCGGGCCTCCGGGCGGTGCAGGGACGCGGCCTGATTTTGCAAGCCGCGCCCGGCAACGGCGGGCGTGGCGGCTTGACCGGCATCAGCCGGCACCGGCGTCATGCCGCCGCGACGCTTGCACGTGGTGTTCCCGCCCGCTGCGTCAGAGCGCATCGCCGGTTGTCGCAGCTGCGCCGCGTGGCGACGGCGCCTGTATGCGCGGCTGCGCACAATGGCGGCGCATCGGGCCGGCCGCCGCCGGCACCGCCGCGACAAGAGGACAGCATGAGCACGAACACCGGCACCGCCACGGCATTCCTGAACATCGGCGAGGCCGCCGCGCGCTCGGGCGTGTCGGCCAAGATGGTGAGGCACTACGAATCGCTGGGCCTGCTGCCGCACGTGCGGCGCACCGAGGCCGGCTACCGCCAGTACGGAGAGACCGAGGTCAACACGCTGCGCTTCATCCGCCGCGCGCGCGACCTGGGCTTCAGCATGGCCGAGATCGCCGAGCTGCTGCGGCTGTGGCAGAACCGCCGGCGCAGCAGCGCCGAGGTCAAGCGCATCGCGCAGGCGCACGTGGCGGACCTGGAGCGGCGCATCGCGGAGATGGCGGCCATGAAGCAGACGCTGCAGCAGCTCGTGAGCTGCTGCCACGGTGACCAGCGGCCGGAGTGCCCGATCCTGGACGACCTGGGGCAGTGAGCCGGGTTTACTGGTGCGCCTGCAGCCACTTGTCGAGCTGGGCGATGTCTTGATGCTGGCCCAGGGCCGGCCGCGTCAGGCCTCGTCCGCCACGCCGAACACCGGATAAGCCTCCAGGTACTGCCGGGCGTACTCCAGCTCGCCGCGCGCCTGCGCGTGCAGGGTCAGCAGCGGCTGCCCCGGCGCCACGCGCTGGCCCAGCTTCACGTGCAGCTCCAGCCCGGCCTCGGCCACGTTGGGCGCGCCGGCCAGCGCGGCCAGGCGCGCCAGGCGGCGGCTGTCGATGGCCGTGACCACGCCCTCGAAGCGCGCCAGCGCCGGCTCGCGCAGCAGCGCGCGCGGCGGCGCCCGCAGCCCGCCCTGCGCCTCGCAGATGGCCTGGAACTTCAACCACGCCGCGCCGCGCGCCAGCAGCTGAGCGGCAGCGGCCGCGCCCTCGCCCTGCGGCGCCCGGCCGCAGAACTCCAGCAGCGCACCGGCCAGCAGCAGCGACTTGTCGCGCAGGTCCGCCGGGGCGGCGGCGCCTTCGAGGGTGCAGCTCACTCGCCCAGCTCCACCGTGCGCCCCATCAGCGGCACCGTCGCGGGCCAGCCCAGATCGTGCTCGATGCGCTGGCGCAGCGCGTCGGACGCGGCGGGCTCGCCGTGGGTGATGAACACGCGCCGCGGCCGCGAGGTGGTGCGCAGCCACTGCAGCAGCTGCGCCGCGTCGGCATGCGCCGAGAGCCCGCCCAGCGACACCACCTCGGCCTTGACCGGCACGTCCTGGCCGAACATGCGCAGGCTGCGCTCGCCGGCCTGCAGCCGCGCGCCGCGCGTGCCGCCGGCCTGGTAGCCCACCAGCACCACGGTGTTGCGGTGGTCGGGCAGCCGCGCCGCGAGGTGGTGCAGCACGCGCCCGCCGGTGGCCATGCCGCTGGCCGAGACCACCACCGAGGGATAGCGCACCGAGGACAGCGCGCGCGACTCCTGCGGCGTGCGCGCCATGCGCGCCACCGTGCACATGCCCGCGCACTCCTGCGGCGAGAGCCGGTGCTCCTGCGGGTAGTGCTGGTAGAGCGCCGTCATGTCGATGGCCATGGGGCTGTCCAGGAACACGGGCAGCGCCGGGATGGCGCCCTGCTGCCGCAGGCGGTGGATCATGAGCAGCAGCAGCTGCGCCCGGCCCACGGCGAAGGCCGGCACCAGCACCGTGCCGCCGCGCGCCGCGGTGCGGGTGACGACCTCGGCCAGCGCGGCCATCGGGTCCTCCGGCGAGTGCAGCCGGTCGCCGTAGGTGGACTCGATGACGATCCAGTCCGCGCGCGGCGCGCCTTCGGGGGCGCGCATGAGCGGGTCGTCCGGCCGTCCCAGGTCGCCCGAGAACAGCAGGGTGCGGCCATCGGCCTCCAGCGCCAGCGAGGACGCGCCCAGGATGTGCCCGGCGCGGCGCAGCTCGGCCGTGAGGCCGGGGAGCACCTCGGTGCGCGTGTGCGGCGGCAACGTCTCGAAGTGGTTGAGCGCGCGTTGCGCGTCGTCCATGGTGTAGAGCGGCTGGGCGGGGTGGTGCTTGGAGGTGTGGTGGCGGTTGGCGAAGGCCGCATCCTCCTCCTGGATGTGGGCGCAGTCGGGCAGCAGCAGCCGGCACACGTCGGCGGTGGCGGGCGTCGCCAGCACCGGCCCGGTGAACCCCTGGCGCACCAGCAGCGGCAGCGCGCCGGAGTGGTCCAGGTGGGCGTGGGTGAGCAGCACCGCGTCGATGTCGCGCGCCCGGAAGGGCAGCGGCTCCCAGTTGAGCTCGCGCAGCGCTTTCCAGCCCTGGAACAGGCCGCAATCGACCAGCAGCTTCCTGCCGCGGTGCTCGACAAGGTACTTGGAGCCGGTGACGGTGCCGGCGGCGCCGAGGAAGGTGAGCCTCATGGCTGCCCTCCACGGACCGCAGGCGTGGTGCCTCGCGGGGTGCCGTCAGGCCGGCTGCGCCGGCCGGCGGCCGGACCGAGGGCGTATTGCATGGCTGCGCCTCCTTGGTTTTGTCCCGCGGCGCCCGGCGGACGGCGGCGACCGTCCGCTCTCCTCTGCGGGGCCGGGGCTGGCGGAGTCAGCTTATAGGGGTGTGCCGGGCGGCGGGCTTGAGCGACATCAAGCAGCACGGCAACCGCAGCGCCGCAGGGATGCTCCCGGCACATGGGCATGCCGTTCGCTGCGCGCAGCGGTACCGCTCTTGCCGCTGCCGGCCGGCATGCGGCCGGGCCGCCCCACGTCGCCCTGTCGCGGCGCCTGTGGCGTGCGCGGCGCAGCAGCCCTGCGACGGGCCCCGGGGCAGGCCGCGCCGGCGCCGACAATCGCCACCCACAGAACACATCGAACAGGACCCGTCCCCATGAGCCAGGACCGCTTCCACAGCCTCTACACCCACGGCTTCGCGCGCGTGGCCGTCTGCGTGCCTAAGCTGAAGCTCGCCGACCCGCGCCACAACGCGCGGGAGACGCTGTCGCTGCTGCGCGCCGCGCACGAGCAGCGCGCGGTGGTGGCGCTGTTCACGGAGCTGGGGCTGGCGGGCTACACCTGCGACGACCTGTTCCACCAGCGCGTGCTGCTGGACGACTGCGAGGCCGCGCTGGCGCAGCTGCTGCGCGACTCCGAGGACCTGCCGATCCTGGGCGTGGTGGGCCTGCCGCTGCGCGTGGACGACCGGCTCTTCAACTGCGCCGTCGTGTTCCAGCGCGGGCGCCTGCTGGGCGTGGTGCCCAAGACGTACCTGCCCAACTACGGCGAGTTCTACGAGGCGCGGCAGTTCAACGCCGGCTTCAACGCCGTCTCCGACGAGGTGACGCTGGCCGGGCAGACGGTGCCCTTCGGCTCGGAGCTGATCTTCCAGGCCGAGGACCAGCCGCTGCTGAAGCTGCACGTGGAGATCTGCGAGGACGGCTGGGTGCCCATCCCGCCCTCCACCTACGCCGCGCTGGCCGGCGCCACGGTGCTGCTGAACCTCTCGGCCTCCAACATCACCATCGGCAAGGCCAGCTACCGGCACGAGCTGGTGGGCCTGCACTCGGCGCGCTGCCTGGCGGCCTACCTCTACAGCGCCGCGGGCCCGGGCGAGTCCAGTAACGACATGGCCTGGGACGGCCACGGCCTGGTGTACGAGAACGGCACCCTGCTGGCCGAGACCGAGCGCTTCGCGCAGGACCACCAGCTCATCTATGCGGACCTGGACCTGGAGCGGCTGCTGCACGAGCGCATGCGCATGACCACCTTCGGCCAGACCGCGGGCCGGCACCGCGACGCGCTGGCCGGCTGGCGCATCGTGAGCTACCGCGCCGAGCTGCCGACGGAGGAGCGGCTGCCGCTGCGGCGCTACGTGCCGCGCATGCCCTACGTGCCGGCCAACCCGGCGCAGCGCGACGAGCGCTGCCGCGAGGTGTTCAACATCCAGGTGCAGGCGCTGGTGCAGCGGCTGCGCGCCGCGGGCATCACCAAGCTGGTGATCGGCGTCTCCGGCGGGCTGGACTCCACGCACGCGCTGCTGGTGTGCGCCCGGGCGGTGGACCTGATGGGGCTGCCGCGCTCGAACATCCTGGGCTACACGATGCCGGGCTTCGCCACCAGCAGCCGCACGCTGGACCAGGCGCTGCGGCTGATGGCGGCCATCGGCTGCTCCTCGCAGCAGATCGACATCCGGCCGAGCTGCCTGCAGATGCTCAAGGACCTGGGCCACCCGGCGGGCAACGGCGAGCCGGTGTACGACGTGACCTTCGAGAACGTGCAGGCCGGCGAGCGCACCAGCCACCTGTTCCGGCTGGCGAACCTGCACGGCGGCATCGTGATCGGCACCGGCGACCTGAGCGAGCTGGCGCTGGGCTGGTGCACTTACGGCGTGGGCGACCACATGTCGCACTACGGCGTGAACGCCAGCGTGCCCAAGACCCTCATGCAGTACCTGGTGCGCTGGGTGGCCGAAACGGGCCAGGTGGGCGAGGCCGGCAGCCAGGTGCTGCTGGACATCCTGAACACCGAGATCAGCCCGGAGCTGGTGCCCGGCGGCGCCGAGGGGCAGCAGCCCGCGCAATCCACCGAAAGCGCCGTAGGCCCCTACGAGCTGCAGGATTTCAACCTCTTCCACCTGCTGCGCTACGGCTACGACCCGTCGAAGATCGCCTTCCTGGCGCACCACGCGTGGGCCACGGGCGACGACGCCAAATACACGCTGGCCGAGATCTGCAAGCACCTGCAGACCTTCCTGCGGCGCTTCTTCCCCAACCAGTTCAAGCGCACCTGCGTGCCGAATTCGCCCAAGGTCGGCTCGGGCGGCTCGCTGTCGCCGCGGGGCGATTGGCGGGCGCCTTCCGACGCCTCGTCTGCCGCATGGCTGGCGGAGCTGGAGAGGAACGTGCCGCAGGCGTGAACCGCGTGGCGGTGCAGGCCCAGGCCACCCTGGCCGAGGCCAACGAGGCCGACGTGGTGCTGGTGGGCAGCGGCATGGAAACCCGCGAATTCGCCAGCGACCCGGCGCTCATCGGCGGCCTGAAAACGGACAGGAACCACCCGGTTTCGGACATCCGTGAAGTGCTTCACAGCCGCATCGCCGCCTCCCATGAGCCAATGAAACCTTCGCGGTGCCAGGGAGGTTTCGCGGGGTTTTTCCTCATGATTGGAAAGGCAGTCTCCACATGCCCGCATAAAGTCTCTCGGGGTTCGGCCGTGGTTTTCAGAAACCACGACAAAGCACACGGGGAGCATTTGGAAAGCGACAAGAACAGGGCATCCATAGTCAGATGAAAGGCCAGCCCCACGTGATCAGCATCACCAAGCGCTGAGCCTGAGCCGGGTTCGACCCGGATGTGGCGGCTTTCCACGAAAGCCGCCGCTTTTGTTTTCAAGGCGACCTGGAAATCAGCGGCGCCATGCCCGAAGCCCGCCCGGGCCGACGCTGCGCCATCATGGCTGCCCCGCGATCCCAAGGCTGACAGCATGCTCGACCTCCGCTTCAACGTCTTCGGCCAGCTCGTCCAGATCACCGGCTCGCCGGGCCACTGGACGGCCTGGCTCCTCGGCGCCGACGGCAAGCGCCGGCCCGCGAATTTCGTCGTGCCGGACTTCGTGCAGGAAGATGAGCTGGAGCAATACCTGGCCGACCTGTTCCACGAATCGGCCACGCCCACGAACGGCTCCGTGTTCCGGCTGAAATAGGCACGCTATCCATGGAAAACCGCTTGCCGGGCCGACGGCATGGCGGCCCGGCAAGCAGGGCCTGAATTCATCGAGGAACAGGCCTCAAAACACCCGCCATCGAGGGAAAAGCCCGCATGAAATTCGCACTCCGCGCCAGCGCCACCACCTGGGCCTTCCTGCTCCTGCTGACCGCCTGCGGTGGTGGCGGTAGCGACGGCGGCGGCGAGAGCAGCGGCAATACGACCTTTTCGTCACTGCAGGACATTTCCGAGCCCGTGGCGCCGGCCGTGGCCAACGGCCCGCAGGCGGCGGCGCTGGCCGACTGCGTCTTCAACGCCACCCGCGCGCAGTCCTGCACGCTCACCCAATTGCCCTTCATCGGCGCATCCACCAGCACCGTGACGGTTGATGACGTCATGGCCCGGGTCGTCACCTCGCGCCCCTGGATGGCCCAGCGCCTGCGCGAATTGCTGCAGACCCTGCCGCCCGACCTGCTGCAAATGATGAAACCCGTCACCGCGATCGTGGTCGGGAGCAAGGTGCGGCCGTCGTTCTACTGGCTCGCCACCGGAGCGCTGTATATAGATCCCCAGCATCTCTGGACCACGCCCGAAGAATTGGCCGATGTGGACAAGACACCCGATTACCGCACCGACTTCGGCCAGGCGCTGCAATTCACCACCCTGTGGCGCTACGTCAAGGACGACCATCGCGCCTACCTCTCGTATTCACTCCACGAGACGAATCCGCGCAGCATCGATGACATCAGGATTCAATTTGCGCATCTGATACTGCATGAACTCGCGCACGCGGGCGATTTCGCGCCCCCACGGTTACTGTCCAGTTTGTCCACCGACAAACCGCTGCTGGAGGTGCTGAACCAGGTGGCGGCCCAGCGGATTTCGTCCCGGCTGTACCTCACGAATCCCCTGCGCTCCACGATCTTGAAGGAATTGGGCGAGGCCCTGTTCCGGACCGGCCGGCCCACGGCACAGCAACAGGCCTTGAGCGCCACCGACGTCAGCCGCGAATTCACCGCGGACCGCGCCTCGGACGACTATTCCTATGCCTCGCAATACGAGGACGTGGCCATGCTGGCCGAGGAAGCGCTGATGCGCGTCTATTACGGTGTGTCGCGCGATATCGCCGTCACGCCCAGGCCCACGGTCCCCAACCCGACGGCCAACGATTACATCGTCACCTGGGGAACGCGCGGGCGCATCGGCCAGGAAGGCGTCAAGCAGGCCGCGGCGCAAGTGGTGGATGAACTGCTGCCCCATGCCAACCTCGCGCCGGCCATTCTCGGCCTCCCAGCGCCGACGCCGATGCGCGTTGGCGCGTCGTGGTGGAACAACCTGGTGCTCGATTCGCAGTCCGCCACGGCCGCCACCACGCAGCGCCGGCAGAGCCTGGGCACTGCCCCGTCGGTGGCGGCGGATTTGCTGAAGCCTTATTGAGCCCGTCCTGCGCGGTGCGCGGCCAGACGGCCCGGCGTTGAGGCTCCCGGCCGCGCGGGCCTCTGGCGGCGGACACACGTTTCACGAGGCTGCGCCGCGGCACACCAAGGTGGCTGCGGTTCACACTCCGGGGGTCCGGCCGCCGCACCCGCGCGCCGGCCCGCCAATCCCTACCTTGGAGCGCCCGCCTTGAACGAAGCCGAAGCCCGCACCGTGTTGCTGATCCATGCCATCGAAACCGCCGACGGCGAGGGGCGGCTGCTCACGCCGGCGCAGGGACGCGAGGCTTCGGAGGTGGTGCGCGCCGGACTGCCCAAACCCGGGCGCACGCTGAGGCACCAGGCATGGTCGGAGCGCTTCATCGCCCAGCGCGCGCAGCGGCTGTTCCAGGAGGCGGTCGCGCGCCGCCCCGCGCTGCGCGGCTTCGTCGAAGGCGCCTCGCCCTGGGGCGTGGTGGCGCTGCTGGTGGCGATCGCGGGCTTCGCGGCCGGCTTCGGCTCGGACGCGCTGGTCAACCCGGAGCGCATCAACCTGCTGTCCGCGCCGCTGCTGGCCGTGGTGCTGTGGAACCTGCTGCTGGCGCTGGGGTGGCTGCTGTCCCGGCTGTTCCTGCGGCGCCGGCACGCGCCGCGCTCGCTGTCGGGGCTGCTGGCGGGGCTGGCGGCCTGGCCGGGGCGCTGGCGGCGCGGGGGTGTGGCGGTGGCCAGCCGCTTCGGACGCACCTGGGCCCGCGCCGCGGCACCGTTGTGGCAGGCGCGGGTTCGCGCCGCGCTGCACCTGGGCGCCGCGATGGTGGCGCTGGGACTGCTGGCCTACGTCGGCATGCGGGCGCTGACGCACGAGTTCAACATCGGCTGGGAAAGCCAGCTGATCAAGACGCCGGAGGGCGCGCATCAACTGCTGGGGCTGCTGTTCCTGCCGGTGAGCGCGCTGCCCGGCCTGGGCGGCGTGGCGCCCTTCACGCTGGACGAGGTGGCGCGCATGCACCACTGGGCCGGGGGCGGCCCCGAGCTGGCGGACCGCTGGTTGGCGCTCGTGACCCTGCTGCTGGGGCTGTGCGTGGTGCTGCCGCGGCTGCTGCTGTGCGCGCTGCAGTGGGGCCGGGCGCGGCGGCTGAGCCGGCATTTCCCGCTGGACCTGGCCGATCCCTATTTCGCGCGGCTGATCGCCGACGGCAGCGGCCAGCGCTGGCGCCTGGTGGTGTGGCCCTACGCGCTGAACCTGGATGCCGCGCGCACGGCGGCGCTGACGCACCAGGCCCGGGAGCTGCTGGGCGGCGAGACGGCACTGCACGTGCAGCCCGCGCTGGCCTACGGCGCGCCGCCGCAGGCGCTGGCTGCCAAGCCGGCCCAGGTCGAGGGCGAGGTGCAGGAGAGCGCCGCGCTGCTGTCGCTGGCCGCCACCCCGGAGGCCGAGACGCATGGCGCCTTCCTGCAGCGGCTGGCGCAGGTGGCGGGCGCGCAGGCGCTGGTGCTGCTGGACGCCGGCAGCTTCGCCGCGCGGCTGGGTCAGGGAGAGCGGCTCAAGGAGCGCGAGAGCCTGTGGCGCGAGTTCCTTCGGCCCTACGGCTTCTCGCGCATCCACGTGGTGGAGCTGGGGGCCTGAGCTCTTTTCTTGATGACCGCTGAAATATCTCCGTCACACCCGCTCCCCGCGCAGCCGGGGAGCGGGTGTCCACGAGCTCCGGGCTGCGTCCCGGCCAGCGTGGATGCCCGCCTTCGCGGGCATGACGAAGCTCTTTTGATGGCAATGGAAAACTGGAACGGAACGAGATGACGCAGGAAGCACACGAGGCTGGAGCCGCGCGCATCGAGCTGGTGCTCGTCTCCCACACCAACGTGGGCAAGACCACGCTGGCGCGCACGCTGCTGGGCCAGGACGTGGGCGAGGTGCGCGACGCGGCGCACGTGACCCTGACGGCCGACCCGCACCGGCTGCTGACCACCGCCGAGGGCGACGAGCTGGTGCTGTGGGACACGCCCGGCCTGGGCGACTCGGCGCGGCTCTACCAGCGGCTGAGCCGGGCCTCCAACCCCATCGTCTGGTTCCTGTCGCAGGTCTGGGACCGCTGGACCGACCGCGCCTTCTTCCTCAGCCAGGAGGCGATGCGCGCCACGCGCGACCACGCCGACCTGCTGCTCTACCCCGTCAACGCCACCGAGGCCCCGGCCGACGCGGGCTACCTGGAGCCGGAGCTGAAACTGCTGGCCTGGATGGACAAGCCGGTGCTGGTGCTGCTGAACCAGACCGGCCTGGCCGGCGCCGGCAGCGACATGGGGCAGGCCGAGCTGCGCCGCTGGCAGCAGCACCTGCAGGGCGCGCCCGCCGTGCGCGGCGTGCTGCCGCTGGACGCCTTCACGCGCTGCTGGGTGCACGAGCAGGCGCTGTTCGATGCGCTGGGCGCGCAGCTGCCGCCGGCCAAGCAGCCGGGCTTCCGCCGGCTGCAGCGGGACTGGCAGCGGCGCAACGTCGAGCGCTTCCGCGCCTCGATGTCGGCCATCGCGGCGCAACTGGCGGCGGCGACGCCCATGGAGCAGGTGGTGGAGCCCGGCACGGCGAACCACGGCAAGGTGCTGGCCCGCCTGGCCGGATCGGACGCCGAGGCGCGGCGCGAGCGCAGCCAGCAGGCGCTGCAGCGCCAGGTGAAGCAGGGCCGCGAGGACACCACGCGCGAGCTGCTGCGGCTGCACGGGCTGCTGGGCCGGGCGGAGGACCCGTTCCTGAAGGGGCTGGACCGTTCGGACCTGGTTGCGCGCGCGCCGCTGGACCGGGTGCGCGCCGGCCTGGGCGGCGCCATCGCCTCGGGCGCGGCCTCCGGCCTAGCCGCCGATGCCGCCGCCGGCGGACTGACCCTGGGTGCCGGAGCGCTGCTGGGCGCGCTGGCCGGGGCCGTGGCCTTCGTCGCCGGGGCCGAAGGACTCAACCGCGCGCGGGGACTGAAGGACGAGCGCCTGCGCCTGAGCGACGCGGCCTTGCGCGGCCTGCTGCAGGAGGCGCTGCTGAAATACCTGGCGGTGGCGCACTTCGGCCGCGGCCGCGGCGAGTTCGAGCACGACCGGCTGCCCGAAGCCTGGGTGGAGCAGGCGCGCTCGCGGGTGGAGGGCGCCGCCGCGGAGCTGGACGCCGTGTTCGCGGCGCAGCGCCTCGGCGACCTCGACACCGAGACGGCCCGCGCGCAGCTGGAAGGGCTGGCGACGCGGCTGGCGCTGGAGCTGCTGGAGTGGCTGTACCCGGAAGCGGCGCTGGACGGGCTGGCCCCGCTCGCCGATGCCGGCGCCGCCGCTCAGTAGTCGCTCTTGAGCAGCCCCTCGATGGCGTGCGCCTGCTCGATGTACTCCAGCTTCTCCACCACGCGCCCGCCCAGGTGGCGGCGCACTTCTTCGGGCAGCGAGGCGGCGTAGGCGGGCGTGAGCTGGATGTCGTGGCGCTCGCCGTTGCGCGCATCGGGCGCGTCCACGCCCACCACCAGCACCGGGCGCGAGCGGTCGGAGCGGTTGGCGGTGCCGCGGTGGATGGTCAGCGCCGAGCGCGCGGAGATGTCGCCCATCTGCGCCATGCGCACCTGGCGCCGCGCCTCGTAGCGCGGGAACCACTCGCGCGGCGGGAACATGCCCAGCTCGCGCCGCCCGGTGGCCTCGGCATCGAGCCCGAACTCGTCCCACTGCGTGCCCGGGGCGACCTCGAAGGGGCCCATCTCCGGCGTGGTGTCCACGGCCGTGAGGTTGAAGGCCAGCGAGTTCAGCCGCCGGCCCAGCCGCGTCGCGTCGGGCATGGGGAAGTCGCGGTGCCAGGGCTGGTCCTGCGCGCCGGGGCCGGGCATGTCGAAGCCGACCTCGATCACCTTGTAGTCCGGCCCCAGCACGGCGCGGCACACGGCCACGAACCACGGGTGCGAGACGATGTCCACGAAGCCGCGCAACCGCTCGGGATGCACCTCCACGTACCAGCGCTCGGGCCCGCGCGGCAGCGCGCCGCGCGGACGCCGCTTGGCCTCCTCGAACAGCGCCTCGATGTCCTCGCGCAGCCGCTCCACCCAGGCGCGCTCGAAAGCGCCGCGCAGGGCGATGATGCCGTCGCCATAGAGGCCGCCCATGATCGCGGCCGTGTCGTACTGCTGCTGCGGCGGCGCGGCGCCGCCGGCGGTGGGGGTGTTCATGCGGGGGTCTCCTGCTCGCAAAGCGCGCACCGGGACCAGGGTGCGCCGACCTCGCGGGCGGGGCAGGCAGCGGGCCTGCTCACGCCGCCCCGTAGCCGCCCCCTCCCGGCGTCTCGATCACGAAGCAATCCCCCGCCTCCATCTGCACCGAGCCGATGTGCCCCAGCTCCTCCACCCGCCCGTCGGCGCGCAGCACCGCGTTACGCCCGGGCGCGCCGGGCTGGCCGCCGGCCAGGCCGAACGCCGGATGGATGCGGCCGTTGGACAGGATCGACGCCGTCATCGGCTCCAGGAAGCGCAGCACCCGCGTGCCGCCATCGCCGCCGCGCCAGCGCCCCGCGCCGCCTGAGCCCGCGCGGATGGCATAGCTCTCCAGCCGCACCGGGAAACGCAGCTCCAGCACCTCCGGGTCGGTCAGGCGCGAGTTGGTCATGTGCGTCTGCACGACCGAGGTGCCATCGAAGCCGCCTTCGCCATCGCCCTCTCCGCCAAGCGCGACCCCGGCCCCGGAGCCGCCCGACACCGTCTCGTAGTACTGGTACTTCGCGTTGCCGAAGGTGAAGTTGTTCATGGTCGGCTGCGCGCCCGCGAGCACACCCAGCGCGCCGTAGAGCGCGTTGGTGACGCACGTTGAAACCTCCACGTTGCCCGCCACCACCGCCGCGGGCGGCCGCGGGTTGAGCATGGAACCTTCGGGCACGATCACCTCGATGGGTTTCAAACAGCCGGCGTTGAGCGGGATGTCGTCCTCCACCAGCGTGCGGAAGACATAGAGCACGGCCGCCATCGCCACGGCCTTGGGCGCGTTGAAGTTGTCGTCGCGCTGCGCCGAGGTGCCGGTGAAATCCACCACGGCCGAGCGCGCCTCGCGGTCGATCTTCAACGCCACCTCGATGCGCGCGCCGTTGTCCAGCGGCAGGCTGAAACGGCCATCGCGCGTGAGCGCCGGGTCCAGCCGTGCGATGGCCAAACGCACGCTTTCCTCGGCGTTGTCCTGCACGTGGCGCATGTAGGCCTGCACGGTCTGCAGCCCGAACTGCGCCACCATCGCGCGCAGCTCCTGCACGCCCTTCTCGTTGGCGGCGATCTGCGCGCGCAAGTCGGCCAGGTTCTGCGCCGCGTTGCGCGCGGGGTACGGGCCGCCGTTCAGCAGCGCCAGCATCTCGTCCTCGCGTAGCCGCCCGCCCTCCACCAGCAGCACGTTGTCGATGAGCACGCCCTCCTCCTCGATGCGGCGCGAGAAGGGCGGCATCGAGCCCGGCGTGATGCCGCCGATGTCGGCATGGTGTCCGCGCGAGGCGACGTAGAACAGCACGCCGGACTCGTCGGCGTTCCACACCGGCGTCACCACCGTCACGTCGGGCAGGTGCGTGCCGCCGTGGTAGGGATCGTTGAGCACGAACACGTCGCCCGGGCGCATGCCCGGGTTGCGGGCGATGACGGTCTTGATCGACTCGCTCATCGAGCCCAGGTGCACGGGCATGTGCGGCGCGTTGGCGATGAGGTTGCCCTCGCCGTCGAAGAGCGCGCAGGAGAAGTCCAGCCGCTCCTTGATGTTCACCGAGTAGGCCGTGTTCTGCAGCCGCAGCCCCATCTGCTCGGCGATGTTCATGAACAGGTTGTTGAACACCTCCAGCATCACCGGATCGACCTCGGTGCCCACGGCGCGGGCCGCGGCGCGCGGCAACACGCGCGTGAGCAGCAGGTCCTCCAGCCCGGTCAGCCGCGCCTGCCAGCCGGGCTCGACCACGGTGGTGGCGTTGGCCTCGGCAATGATGGCCGGGCCGTCGATCAGCGCGCCGGGCAGCAGCTGCTCGCGGCGGTAGAGCTTGGCGTCGCGCCACTGCCCTTCCGCGTGCACGCGCACTTGCGCCAGCGCCAGCGGGTGGTGCGGGCGCTCGGCCTGGGCCTGCCGCGCCGGCAACGCGCCCGGGCCCACGGCCTCCACCGCGGCGCTCTCGATCACCAGCGCCCGGCCTGGCATCAGGAAGGCGAAGCGCGTGCGGTACGCGGCCTCGAAGGCGGCGCGCACGACGCCCTCGTCGCCATGCGGCACCTCCAGCGCCGTGTCCGTGCCCAGGTAGCGCACGTGCAGCCGGCGCAGCAGGCGGATGTCCTGTGGCGCGAAGCCCTGGGCCTCGATCTCCGCCGCCGCATCGGCGCCCAGGCGCTGCAGCGTGGCCTCGGCCGCGGCCAGCCCATCGGCATCGAGCACGTGCTCGACCGTGGCCTCGCGCAGCGCGAGCTGGTCCGCCAGGCCCATGCCGTAGGCCGAGAGCACGCCGGCCAGCGGGTGCACGAACACGCGCGACATGCCCAGCGCATCGGCCACCGCGCAGGCGTGCTGCCCGCCCGCGCCGCCGAAGCACTGCAGCGTGTACTGCGTGACGTCGTAGCCGCGGGCCACGGAAATCTTCTTCACCGCGTTGGCCATGTTGGCCACGGCGATCTGCAAAAAACCCTCGGCCAGCGCTTCGGGCGTGACGGTGCGGCCGGTCCGGCGCGCCACCTCCACCGCCAGCGCCGCGAAGCGCCGTTGCACGCTCACCCGGTCCAGCGGCTCGTCGGCCTTGGGGCCGAACACGGCCGGGAAGTGCGCCGGCTGCAGCCGGCCCAGCATCACGTTGGCGTCGGTGGTGGTGAGCGGGCCGCCGCGGCGGTAGCAGGCCGGGCCGGGGTTGGCGCCGGCGCTGTCCGGGCCCACGCGCAGCCGCGCGCCGTCGAAGTGCAGGATCGAGCCGCCGCCGGCCGCCACGGTGTGGATGCTCATCATCGGCGCGCGCATGCGCACGCCCGCCACCTGCGTCTCGAAGGCGCGCTCGAACTCGCCGGCGAAGTGCGACACGTCGGTGCTGGTGCCGCCCATGTCGAAGCCGATGACCCGCTGCTGCCCGCCGGCCTGCGCCGTGCGCGCCATGCCCACGATGCCGCCGGCCGGGCCGGAGAGGATGGCGTCCTTGCCGTTGAAGCGCTCCGCGCGCGTGAGCCCGCCCGAGGACTGCATGAAGTACAGCGGCACGCCCGGCATCTCGGCCGCGACCTGCTCCACGTAGCGGCGCAGGATGGGCGACAGGTAGGCGTCCACCACCGTCGTGTCGCCGCGCGAGACGAATTTCATCAGCGGGCTGACCTCGTGCGAGGCCGACACCTGCGTGAAGCCGATCTCCCGCGCCAGCGCCGCGGCCTGCTGCTCGTGCGCCGGGTGGCGCCACGCGTGCATGAGGACGATGGCGCAGGCGCGCAGGCCGTCGTCGAAGGCCGCCTGCAGCGCCGGGCGCAGCGCGTCCAGGTCCAGCGGCAACACCACGGCGCCCTGCGCGTCCAGCCGCTCGGACGCTTCCACCACGCGCTCGTACAGCAGCTCGGGCAGCACGATGCGGCGGTCGAACAGGCGCGGGCGGTTCTGGTAGGCGATGCGCAGCGCGTCGCGAAAGCCGCGCGTGGTGACGAGCAGCGTGCGCTCGCCCTTGCGCTCCAGCAGCGCGTTGGTCGCCACGGTGGTGCCCATCTTCACGCCGGCCACCTGCTGCGCCGGGATGAGCGCGCCGGGCGCCAGGCCCAGCAGCCGGCGGATGCCTTCCACCGCCGCGTCGCGGTACTGCTCGGGGTTGTCGGAGAGGAGCTTGGCGGTGGCCAGGCTGCCGTCGGGGCGCCGCGCCACGATGTCGGTGAAGGTGCCCCCGCGATCGATCCAGAACTCCCAGCGCTGTGCTTCCATGATTCGTTGCGCCCTCGCCGGCACGCCGATGTGAAGAGGTGAAAGCCAGCATAGCGGCAATCGCGACCCCCCTCAGGCAGGCGGTCCGCCACGGCGGATGAGGGCTTTTGCCTCCGCAGAATCCCTGATCGAACCCGTAGCAACGACAAGGAGTCTCGATGTTCAAACCTCTGCTGGCCTCGCTGGCCCTGGGCGCCGCGTCGCTGGGCGTGTCGGCGCAGACCAACGCCACTGCCGCCACCCCGACCGCCGCCAGCGCCACGGCGACCACCATCACGTGGCAGGTCGCCACGCCCACCCCCGACACCAGCCTCCACACCGAGAACCTGATGGAGTTCGCCAAGGAGGTTGAGCGCGCATCGGAGGGCAAGCTCAAGATCAGCCTCAAGTCCGACCCGGCGCTCAAGGCCCCGGCGGTGCGGCGCGCGGTGGCCGACGGCAAGTCGCCGCTCGGGGAGTTGCAGCTGGCGGCGCTGCAGCCGGAGTGGCAGACCTTCGGCCTGGACAGCATCCCCTTCCTCGCCAGCGGCTACCCCGAGGCGCAAAAGCTCTACCAGGCGCAGCGCGTGGCGCTGGGCAAGAAGCTCGCGGCGCAGGGGCTGGTGATGCTCTATTCGGTGCCCTCGCCGCCGCCGGGGCTGTTCCTGAAGAAGCCGGTGGACAAGCTCACCGAGCTGCGCGGCCTGAGCTGGGCCGCCTACAGCCCCACGACCGAGCGCATGGCCAAGCTGCTGGGCGCCAAGCCCGTGGCGGTGCCTGAAGCGCAGCTGACGCAGGCGGTGACGCAGGGGAAGGTGGACGCGGCGCTGGCATCGGCCGACGGCTTCAGCGCCGAGGCCATCGAGGGCATGGAGGTGTTCGTGGACCTGCGGGCCTGGCTGCCGCGCCACGCGGTGCTGATGAACCTGAAGGCCTTCGAGCAGCTGGACCAGGCCACGCGCAAGGCGTTGGTCAAGGCCGCCATCGCGGCGGAGCAGCGCGGCTGGAAGCAGTCCGAGGCCAGGCACCAGCGCTTCCTGGGCGCGCTCAAGGACATGGGCGTGGCCGTGGCGCCGCCCTCCGAGGCGCTGCGCACCGGGCTGCGAAAGACCGTGGGCGAACCCATGCTCGACGAGTGGCTGCAGCGCACCGGGCCCGAGGGCAAGCTGCTCATCGACGACTACCGGCGCTGAGCGGGCGGCGGCCGGGGCGCTCCAGGCACCGGCCGCATCGGGGCCGACCCGAATGTGTAGATTTCACGCTCCGCGCCGCCAGTCCTCCGGCAAAACCCTCCTTTTCGCTGCTGGACGGCCCCGGCCAGCTCAAGCCCCCGGCACGGCTGCCGAACATTGGGCAGCAAGAGAAGAGACGGCGTTGAGGGATTCGGATCGTGACGGGCACATCGCAAGGAGGGCATGGCGGCGCCGCGGCGGAAACGGCCATCGACGCGGGCGCGGCGCTGCGCAGGCTGGCCGACGAGATCATGGTGCTGGTGTGGGCCGTGGACGAGCAGGGCCGCTGCGTGCAGCTCAACCGCCAGGCGCGCGCCTACTTCGCCTCGCACAGCGCGTTCTCCCTGGCCGACTGGTACGGCTGCATCCACCCGGAGGACCGGCCGCTGGTCGAGGACGCCGTCACCCGGGCCACGGCGCAGCGCGAGGACTACCAGCTCGAATACCGCATCGTGCGCAGCGACGGCGGCGTGCGCTGGATGCTGGGCGTGGGCGCGGCCTGCTTCGACGCGCAGGGCCGCTACAGCGGCTACGCGGGCAGCATCACCGACATCTCGGCCTCGCACGGCCTGCAGCAGCGGCTCGCGCGCAGCGAGGCCGAGCACCGGCTGCTGACCGAGAACGCCAGCGACCTGATCTCGCGCCACGACGCCAACGGCCGCTACATCTACGCCTCGCCCGCGTGCGAGCACCTGCTGGGCTACCGGCAGGAGGAGCTGCTGGGGCGCAACGCCAACGATCTCATCCACCCGGAGGACGTGGCGGCCGTGCGCGCCGAGGTCGAGGCGCAGTTGCGCCACGGGCGCCGGCCGGCGCAGATCGAGCTGCGCCTGCGCCACCGCGACGGGCATTACGTCTGGGCGGCCACGGCCACGCGCGTGATGGCCGATGCGCGCACGGGCGCGCTGACCGGCACCGTGGCGGTGTCGCGCGACATCTCCGCCGAGAAGGCCATGCGCCAGGAGCTGCAGGAGCGCGAGGAGCGCTACCGCAGCCTCACCGCGCTGCTGTCGGACTGCTACTGGGAGACCGACGCCGAGGGCCGCTTCACCGTCATGGGCCCCGAGGCCGCGGCCTGGCTGGGGGTGGCCCCGAGCTACCTGCTGGGCAAGACGCGCCTTGAGATCGCCGAGGACCCGCAGGACCCCGGGCTGCTGGAGTACCTGGCCCGGTTCGAGCGCCGGGAGCCCTTCCGCGACCTGCAGTACTGCGTGAAGTCGCTGCTGGGGCGTGCGCCCTACTACCTCTCCATCGCCGGCGAGCCGATGCTGCGCGACGGCGTCTTCGTCGGCTACCGCGGCATGTCGCGCAACGTCACCGAGCAGCGCCGCATCGAGCGGCAGCTGCGCGCCCTGAGCGACGAGAACCGCAACCTGATCCAGAACTCGCTGGACATGGTGTGCGCGCTCGACAGCCGGGGCTGCTTCACGCGCGTGAACCCGGCCACCTGCCGCATCACCGGCTATGCCGAGGAGGAGATGGTGGGGCGCACCTGGCACGGCTTCGTGCACCCGGAGGACTACGCGCCCACGCTGCTGCGCTACAGCGAGGCCTTCCTCTACGGCCACGGCGAGATCCACGACCTGGAGAACCGCTGGCGCACCAAGAGCGGCGGCGTGGTGTACCTCTCCTGGTCGGCGAAATGGGTGCCCGAGCAGCAGGTGATGTACCTCACGGCGCGCGACATCACGCAGCGCAAGCAGGCCGAGCAGCGGCTGCGGCAGCTCGCCACCTGCGACTCGCTCACGCAGCTGCCCAACCGCGCGCGGCTCAACGAGCACACCGACCACATGCTTGCCCAAGCGGCGCGCGACGGCGGCTCGCTGGCGGTGATGTTCGTGGACCTCAACCGCTTCAAGGAAGTCAACGACTCGATGGGCCACGAGGCCGGCGACCTGCTGCTGCAGGAGGTGGCGCGGCGGCTGCGCGCGAAGCTGCGGCCCGAGGACCTGGTGGCGCGGCTGGGTGGCGACGAGTTCGTGGTGGTGCTGCCGTGCACGCACGGCGAGCGCTCGGCCACGGCGGTGGCGAGGAAGCTGCTGGCGCAGTTCGACGAGCCCATGCAGGTGAAGTCGCAGGAGGTGTTCGTGGGCGCCTCCATCGGCATCGCGCTGTACCCGCGCGACGCCGCGACCAAGGAGGCGCTGTTCCAGTGCGCCGACAGCGCGATGTACCGCGCCAAGCTCGCGCACGGCAACGGCTACCGCTTCTTCACGCCGGAGATGCACGAGGAGGCGCGCACGCGGCTGACGCTGGAGAGCGCGCTGCGCCGCGCGCTGGAGCGCCAGGAGTTCGAGGTCCACTACCAGCCGCGGCTGGACGTCACGACGCTGGAGGTGGTGGGCATGGAGGCGCTGCTGCGCTGGAACCATCCCACGCTGGGCCGCGTGCCGCCGGTGCGGTTCATTCCGCTGGCCGAGGAGACGGGGCTGATCGGCGCCATCGGCAACTGGGTGCTGCGCGAGGCCTGCGCGCAGACGCGGCAGTGGGTGCAGGCCTTCCAGCGGCCCTTGAAACTCTCGGTCAACCTCTCGCCGCGCCAGTTGCACGACCCGCAGCTGGTGACGACGGTGCGGCAGGCGCTGCGCGAGACGCATCTGCCCGCGCAGATGCTGGAGCTGGAGCTGACCGAGGGCACGCTGATGCAGGACCCGCGCGCGGCCGCGCAGGTGCTGGGCGAGCTCAAGCAGCTGGGCCTGAGCCTGGCGGTGGACGACTTCGGCACGGGCCACTCCTCGCTGGCCTACCTGCGGCGCTTCCCGGTGGACGTGATCAAGCTCGACCGCACCTTCCTGCCCAGCCTCACGGAGGTGGCGCGGGAGGACAACGTGCACCGGCTGGCGCGCGCCATCCTGCACCTGGCGCGCACGCTGAACCTGCGCCTGGTGGCCGAGGGCGTGGAGACGCGCGAGGTGTTCGACTTCCTCAAGGACGCGGGCTGCGACGAGGTGCAGGGCTACCACTTCTGCCGCCCCATCCCGGCGCGCGAATTCGAGCAGTACCTGCGGCTGAACCTGGAGGCGACGGCGGAAGGGGCGACCGTCTGAGGCGGGCGCCGGCGGGGTCACAATCCACTCCCGCGCCAGCCGGCCGGGACGACCCGCTTTGGAACATTCCCGCTCATGCCACTGCTGCCACCTCCCAGCGTCGAGTCGCTGGACGACATCCTTCCCCAGGAACCGCTGCTGATGATGGGTGCCGGCCCCGTGCCGATCCCGCACAAGGTTGCCCACGCCAACTCCATCGTCATCAACCACCTGGGCGAGACGATGAACAAGGTCATCGAACAAGTGAAGGCCATGGGCCGCTACGTGTTCCAGACCGATTCCGGCCACGTGCTGGGCGTGGCCGGCCCGGGCTCGGCGGCCATGGAGATGGCCATCGCCAACCTGGTGGCGCCGGGCGAGAAGGTGCTGGCGATCTGCAACGGCTACTTCAGCCGCCGCATGGCCGAGATGGCCACGCGCGTGGGCGGCGAGGTCACGGTGCTGGAAGTGCCCAACTTCGAGGTCGCGAGCGCCGCGCGCGTGGAGGAGGTGCTCAAGGGCGGCGACTACAAGGTCGTCACCATCGTGCAGGGTGAGACCTCCAACACCGTGTTCAACCGCGAGCTGGAGGCCATCACGCGGCTGGCCGACGCGCACGGCTGCGTGGCGATCGTGGACGCGGTGTGCACGCTCAGCACCATGCCGCTGGAAATGGACGCGTGGAAGGTGGACGCGGTGATCACGGGCGGGCAGAAGGGCCTGTCGTCGATTCCCGGCGTGTCGCTGCTGGCGCTGTCGCGCAAGGCCTGGCGCAAGATCGAGCAGCGCAAGCACCGGATGGCGCACTGGTGCCTGGACGCGCTGCTGGCGGACAACTTCTGGAACAAGAAGTCCTACCACTACACCGCACCGGTCTCGGGCGTGCTGGCGATCCACGAGGCGCTGCGCCTGGTGTGCGAGGAGACGCTGCCGCGGCGCTTCGAGCGCCACCTGGTGTGCTCCAGGGCGCTGCAGCGCGGCATCGAGGCGATGGGGCTGGAGCTGCTGGTGCCGCAGGCGGCGCGGCTGAACTCCGTGATCGGCATCAAGGTGCCCGAGGGCGTGTCGGCCGATGCGGTGCGCGACACCATGTCGCGCGTGCACCGGGTGGAGATCTCGGGCTCCTTCGGGCTGGAGATCGTGCGCATCGGCCAGATGGGGGAACAAAGCCGCGCCCACAACCTGTTCCGCACGCTGCACGCGCTGGGTTCGAGCATCCAGGGCGCCGGCGCCCCGCTGGACCTGCCCGCGGGCATCGCCGAGCTGGAAAAGGGGCTGGCGCAGGAGACGGTGACGGTGGCGTGACAACGCCAGCGCGATGCCGGCCTGGCGCTGCGGCCCCGCTCGCGGCGCCTTACTTGCGCTTGGCCGGCGCGTCCACCTGCTTCGAGGCCGGTGTGCTGCCGCCGGAGACGCCCAGCGTGCCGCCCGTGCCCAGGCCGCCGCGCACGGTCTGCGCGCGGTAGTTGCGCACCGCGCGCACGAGCTGGTTGTAGCTGTCGGCGAAGGCCGTGACGATGATCTTGCCCTCGGGCGTGTTGGAGTAGCCGCCGCCACCGCCGCCCAGGCCACCGCCGAAGAGCCCGCCAAAGACGTTGAAGTCCATGTTGCGCGCGCTGCCCTCGGCGGCGGCGAGCTGAACGCCGGAGCGGTTGTCGATCATGATCAGCGTGGTGGAGGCCTCGTTGGTCTTCATCCCGCCGGCCACCGTGCCCAGCAGGCCCAGGCGCCCGCTGAGGCCTGCCAGCCCCGCCGTGGCGCCGCCGGTGTTCTGGTTGAAGTTGATGCTCGGGCTCATGGTGTAGTCCGCCGCCACCATCTGCCCGCGCTGGAAGTTGCTGCCGGCGCGCATCTCGCCGCTTTGCTGCAGCTGGCGCTCCATGTTCATGTTGGCCATGGCCGCGCCGCGCTCCACGATCACGAAGCAGTTGCTCTGCTGGATCATCATGCGCAGCACCGGCACCGTGGAGCCGAGCTTGTAGTTGCGCAGGTACTGGTACCAAGCGGCGCTCTGGTCCTCGACGATGCCCAGCGTGCCCAGCGACTGGTCGCAGCGTTCGAGCTGGCTGTTGGCGTTCTCGGCGGTGGCACCGCCCGCCGCGCCGGAGACAGCCGACTTGGTCCCTCCTCCGATCTCCGGCGTGGTCGCCAGGCAGCCGCCCAGCGCCAGCGTGGCGCCGGCGAGCACGGCCGTTCCCCAGGGGCGCAACGTCTCGGCCGCGAGATGTTTCTTGTCCATGATTGGTCCTTCACTCCGAGTCGGGCTGCCGACGCGCCGCTGCAAACCGCCATGCACCACCGCAAGGCATCCAGGCACCTCGCCCGACATGGAAGGTGAGGTGGACGCGGCCTCCGAGCCGCGCGCGGGCGTCGCCTGCGTCATACCGCGCTGACCACGGGTTGTTGCATACCGTCCCCGCAAACGGGGCAGGCCGTAGGGCACATGTCAGGAACATTCCGGCAAACGACCCGCGTCCGGGACGGGCAGCCGCGGCCCGCTAGCATCGCCGCCCATGTCCGAAACCTCCTCGCGCCGGGCCGGCGCGCCCGACCCGCCCGCCGCCGGCACGCCCTCCACGCCGATGAAATACCTCGCCGGCTATCCCGAGCCGCTGCTGGCGCAGGTGCACACACTCATCGAGCAGGACAAGCTCGCCGGGCTGCTGGCGCGGCGCTATCCGCAGGCGCACACCGTGCGCACCGACCGCGCGCTGTGGGACTACGTGCAGGCGCTCAAGGCCCGCCACCTGCGCAGCAGCGAGCCGCTGTCCAAAGTGCAGTACGACCCGCGGATCCGCCTGCTGCAGCAGGCGCTGGGCACGCACCGCATGGTTTCGCGCGTGCAGGGCGGGCGGCTCAAGGCCAAGCGCGAGATCCGCATCGCCAGCCTGTTCCGCGACGCGCCCGAGGCCTTCCTGCGCATGATCGCCGTGCACGAGCTGGCCCACCTGCGCCACCAGGAGCACGACAAGGCCTTCTACCAGCTGTGCACCTACATGGAGCCCGACTACCACCAGCTCGAATTCGACCTGCGGCTGTACCTGACGCAGCTGGAGCTGGAGGGGAGGCTGGCGGGTTAGGCGCTGCCGGGCAGCGCAACCGGCCGAGAAAGCAAAGCGCCGCCCCGGCCACGGCAGGCCGGCGGCGGCGACGCGGTTGAAGAGAGCTTGGTGCGGTCTCCGCTCAGGGCCTCTTCGTGCCGGAGCTCTTTGGTGCGGAGCCCTGGTTGTTGCGGTCACTGACATGCGCATCGCGCTCGGCGGTGCGCGCGCCGCGGGTGTAGCTGCCGTCCTCGTCCTCGGGCGTGCTCAGTTCCTCCAGTTCCTCGCGCTCGGTTGCGGCTTCGCGCCGCTCGGTGGTGGATTTGCCGGGACCGGCAGGGCTTTTTGCGTCTGGCATGTAGCGTCCTTTGCTGTGGGTCTGGCGCGGACCAGCACGTCCGCCGGCCGGTCGCGGCAACCGTCGTGCCGTCAAGCCCCGGACCACGGCAAGCGCACCGGCCAGAATGAGCCGGCCTGCCCTCCGGGGCCCGGCCACCAAGACACAGGAGATCCCGCATGAGCACCCACCCCGCCCCCGGCCCGCTCGCCGGCTTGCGCATCGTCGAATTCGCCGGCCTCGGCCCCTGCCCCTTCGCCGGCATGCTGCTGGCCGACATGGGCGCCGACGTCATCGTCATCGAGCGCGCCGCCGCCGGGCCGGGGCTGGAGCGCGCGGCCACCGACCGCGGTAAACGCTCCGTCGTGCTGGACCTCAAGCAGCCCCGGGAGCTGGAAGCGGCGTGGCGGCTGCTGGAGTCGGCCGACGCGCTGATCGAGGGCTTCAGGCCCGGTGTGATGGAGCGCCTGGGCCTGGGCCCCGAGCCCGTGGCGGCGCGCAACCCGCGCCTGGTGTACGGGCGCGTCACCGGCTGGGGCCAGGACGGCCCGCTGGCGCAGGCGGCCGGGCACGACCTCAACTACGTCGCGCTCACCGGCGCGCTCTCGCTCTCGCAGCGCGACGACGCGCCGCCCGTGATCCCGCCCACCCTCGTGGGCGACATGGCCGGCGGCGCCATGTTCCTGGCCTTCGGCGTGGTGTGCGCGCTGCTGGAGGCCCGGCGTTCCGGACGCGGCCAGGTGGTGGACGCGGCCATGGTGGACGGCGTGGCCGCGCTCTCGGCCCTGGTGCGCCACATGCGCGGCAGCCCCTGGTGGCCCGAGGAGCGCGCGCACAACCTGCTGCTGGGCAGCGCGCCCTTCTACGACGTGTACGAATGCGCCGATGGCCGGCACGTGACGCTGGGCGCCATCGAGCCGCCCTTCTACGCCGAGCTGCTGCGCCGCCTGGAGCTGCACGACGAGGACCCGGCGCGCCAGCACGAGCACGCGCGCTGGCCGGCGCTCAAGGCGCGCATCGCGGCGCTGATCAGGACCCAGCCGCGCGCCCACTGGTGCGCGCTGCTGGAAGGCACCGACGCCTGCTTCGCCCCGGTGCTGGACCTCGACGAGGCCGCCGCCCATCCCCACCACGCCGCGCGCGGCACCTACGTGCAGGTGGACGGCCGCACGCAGCCCGCGCCCGCGCCACGCCTGTCGCGCACTCCGGCGCGCACGCCCGGGGCCGCGCCGCGCCGCGGCCAGCATACCCAGGAGGTGTTGCGCGAGCTGGGACTGGATGACGTGAACAAATACTGAGGCGGGGCAAATCGCTCGCAGCGGCTCGGTGCCGCGCCCATACGGGGCGCTTTAGCATCTGAACACATCACTGCTCACGAATACATGAACGACGCCCTCCCGCCTCGCGGAGGGTGCCTTGACCGCCGGCAGCGCCCGTCGCCCGTCCGTTGTGGGAAGGCCATGCGTCCGGCCTCCTTTTCCATGACGTTTCAACAAGCCCCAGTCCTTCCCGAGCTGAACGCCGCAATGCCAGTGTGGCGTCCACGCGGCTGGGTGGCGCTGGTGGTGCTGGTCACGCCGCTGCTGTACGCGCTGGCCTGGCCCGGCGGCGCACTGGACTTCGTGCTGCCGCGGGCGGTGTTCCTGTCGATGCACACGCTGCTGGAGATGATGGCGGTGGTGGTGAGCATGCTGGTGGCGCTGACCGCGCGCTACGTGCTCGACGAGCGGGAGCGGCAGCTGCACGGCGTGGTGGCCGCGGGCTTCCTGGTGGTGGCGGGCATGGACGTGCTGCACCTGCTCTCCTACGCCGGCATGCCGGACTTCGTCACGCCGAACTCCACACACAAGTCCGTCGTGCTGTGGCTGCTGGGGCGCATGGTGGCGACGGGGGCGCTGATCGTGTGGTGCGTGCCCTGGCCCGCGGCGCTGGAACGCAGCCGCGCCGTGGGACGGGCCATCAGCGCCGGCCTGCTGCTGTGCGCGCTGCTGGGCGCGGCGGCGGTGCTGAACCCGCAGGCGTTTCCGAGCACCTTCGATCCCGAGACGGGACTCACGCCGCTGAAGCTCGCCATCGAGGGCGCCATCATGGCCTGCCTGACCCTGGCGCTGGCCGGGCAGTTGTGGCGCATGGCTGCGCTGGACGCCAGCGAGCGCGGCGACGAGGAGCCGGTGCGCGACGCCCTGCTGCTGATGCTGCTGGGCGAGTTCTTCTTCCTGCTCTATGGCAAGGAGGTCACCACCAGCGCCAACCTGCTGGGCCATGTCTACAAGGTGCTGGCTTACGCCTGCCTGTACCACAGCGTGGTCCTGCGCCGCGTGCAGCGGCCCTACCTGCGCATGCAGCAGGCGCGCCAGGACGTGGAGCAGCACAGCGCCGAGTACCGCGAGCTGCTGGAGCTGGCGCCCGTAGGGGTGGTGGTGACGGACGGGCAAGGCTGCATCCTGCTGGTCAACCGCGCGCTGGAAGAGATGTTTGGTTATGCACGCACCGAGCTCACGGGCCGCCCGCTGGAGGTGCTGCTGCCGCCGGCCCTGTGCGGGCGGCACCGGGCGCACCGAGAACGATGGATGGGCAGCGAACGGCCCATTCCGCACAGGCGCAACGGGCTGCAGGGCCAGCGCAAGGACGGCACGCTGCTGGACGTGGAGGTGGCCATCGAGAAGACGCGCTTCGCCGAAGGCTGGCGCATCACCGCGTGCGTGAGCGACGTGTCTCACCGGCGTACCCACGAGGCCGAGCTCCAGCACCGCGCCGCGCACGACCTGCTGACCGGGCTGCCCAACCGCTGGCGTTTCATGGACGAGCTGGGGCGCGTGGTGGCCAGCGCCCGGCCGGGTGGCGGCGCGGTGGGCCTGGCGCTGCTGGATCTGGCCGGTTTCAAGGAAGTCAACGCGCGCCACGGCAGCGCCGTGGCCGATGCGCTGCTGCGCGAGGTGGCGCATGCGCTGCGGGCGGCCTCGGCGCCGGTGGAGTTCGTGGCGCGGGTGGAAGGCGACGTGTTCGGCGTGATCGCACGCGGCGTGGCGGCGGGCGAGCCGCTGGCGGCGCTGCAGCACCAGCTGGCGGCCCTGCTGGCGCCGGGCGTGCACGTGGGCGCCACGGAGTGGCCGGTGGCCGCGGCCATGGGGCTGGCGGCCTTCCCGATGGACGCGGCGGACGCCGAAGGGCTGTTGCGCTGCGCGGAGGTGGCGCTGGACGAGTCCAAGCGCCAGGGGCGCGCGCAGGCCACGCGCTACGACACGGCATTGGGCCAGCGCACGCAGCAGGAGCAGCGCGTGCAAGCACGGCTGCAGGCCGCGCTGCGCGAGGGCACGCTGGCGCTGCACTACCAGCCGCAGGTGGAGGTGGCCAGCGGCCGGGTGCATGGCTTCGAGGCGCTGGTGCGCTGGACCGATGAAGAGCTGGGCGTGGTGTCGCCGGTGGTGTTCATCCCCATTGCCGAGAACAGCGGGCTCATCGGCGCCCTGGGCGAAGCGGTGCTGGTCATGGCCTGCCGGCAGTTGCGGCAGTGGCGCGAGCAGGGGCTGCACACGCGTGTCTCCATCAACCTGTCGCCGCGCGAGTTCCGCCACCCGGGGCTGGTGGCGCGCATTGCGCAGGAGCTGGCACGCCACGACCTGCCCGCGAGCAGCCTCGCCGTGGAAGTGACGGAATCGGCGGTGATCGACGACTTCGATGCCGTGGCCGAGCAGTTGCGCGCGCTGGTGGCGCTGGGCCTGGAGGTGCACCTGGACGACTTCGGCACCGGCCACTCCTCGCTGGCGTGGCTGCGGGCGTTCCCGATCAAGGCCATCAAGATCGACCGCTCCTTCGTGCGCGACATGGTGCAGGACGCCAATGACGAGGCGATCGTGCGCGCGGTGATCGGGCTGGGGCACACGCTGGGCTGCCAGATCGTGGCCGAGGGCGTGGAGCGCGAGGACCAGCTGCAGCGGCTGCGCGCGCTGCGCTGCGAGGCCTACCAGGGCTGGCTGTTCAGCCCCGCGCTGCCGGCGGACAAGGCCACGGCGCTGCTGCGGCGGGAGTGCGAGGAGGCACGGGAGGCGGGGTGAGGAGGCCGGGGAAACGTGCATCCCCGCTCAGCGGCGCGCCCCCCGTCCCTCACCCCGCCGCCCGCGGCCGCTCGCCCGCCAGCACCACCTGCCCCACATCCCGCAGCACCGCGCGCGTGGCCTTCAGGCACAGGCCGCGGTCGAGCTGTTCGATGGCCAGGCCGGGCCAGTCGGTGGGCGGCAGCAGCGCGCGGCCGCGCGTGTCCAGCGCCCACAGCACGCCGCCATGGCCGTGGTCGGTGCCGCCGTTGGCGGTCGGCGTAGACGTTGGGGTGGTTGAGCCAGAAGTCCACCAGCAGTTCCTGGAGCTGCCAGCGGCTGTAGGCGGCGCGGCGGAGCTGCCGGGGTAGCCGATGCGCAGCCGCGCCTGGCGCAGCGCCTGGGCCAGGCGGGGGTCGTCATCGGTGGGCTGGAGCTGCTCCTCAATCCAGCCCCGGGCGCCGACCTTGGCGGCATAGTCCAGCTCGGCGGGCCTGGCGCCGAAACTCAAGCGTTCATGCAGGCCGGGGAGCATGGGCGGGATTATGGTGAGCCCCCATGCAGGCCCCGATCGCTCCGCCCCCGCCGCTCCCGCGGGCCGTGAAGCCTCGCACGCAAGGGGCGCGGCTGCGCGCGGGCCGGAACGGGTGGTCGCGCGCGCAACGGAGCGCGCGCGTGGCGGCGGCCGGGGCTGGCGGAGGCAACGCATGACGGCCTGGCCCTACGCGCTGGCGGCCGAGGCGGTGGTGGTGCTGCACCTGCTGTTCATCGGCTTCGTGGTGCTGGGCGCGGCGCTGCTGCCGCGCTGGCCGTGCCTGGTGTGGCTGCACGTGCCGGCGCTGCTGTGGGGCATGTACGTGGAAGCCTCGGGCAGCCCGTGCCCGCTCACCCCGCTGGAGAACCACCTGCGCGCGCTGGCCGGCGCGCGCGGCTACGGCGGCGGCTTCATCGAGCACTACCTGCTGCCACTGATGTACCCGGCGGGGCTCACGCGCGAGCTGCAGTGGATGCTGGCGCTGGGCGTGGCGGGGGTGAATGTGGGGCTGTACGGGTGGTGGGTGGTGCGGCGCAAGCGGCCACGCTGAGCCGGCCGCCCTCGTGCCTCACCTCCCCTTGAACACCGCCCGCCTCTTCTCCTGCCTCGCCTGCACGCCCTCGCGCAAGTCGTCCAAGGTGTTGACGCAGGCGATGTCGCACGCCAGGACTTGCAGTTCACTCTTTCGCCGGCCCGGCGTCCGAGAAGCTGAATTTCTCAGCTGCCTATCCGGCAGTTCACCCGGCCCTTGGATTAGCGGGCCTTACCCGAGAGTTTCTCAGCTGCCTATCCGGCAGTTCACGCGATGTGGGTGTGTTGATCGGCTGCCGGGCTTTTCTCAGCTGCCTATCCGGCAGTTCACTTCCGGCGCTGCGCGTCGCTTGGCTGCAGCGTTTTCTCAGCTGCCTATCCGGCAGTTCACACCCAGTCCTGCGGGGTCATGGACGTTCGGAATTTCTCAGCTGCCTATCCGGCAGTTCACGACATGAGCTTGGGCGAGCGGCTGCAGCTTGTTTTCTCAGCTGCCTATCCGGCAGTTCACAACGTCTCCGGGCGGTTCGACATGATCCACCCTTTCTCAGCTGCCTATCCGGCAGTTCACACCCTGCTTGCGGAAATAGCCGATCACCTGCATTTCTCAGCTGCCTATCCGGCAGTTCACATCCAGTTGTTGGGCTGCACAGACGCGACCCATTTCTCAGCTGCCTATCCGGCAGTTCACGCCGCTCTTGGTGTGCTCGCTGGCCCGGGCGATTTCTCAGCTGCCTATCCGGCAGTTCACAGCGCGTCGTAGTAGGGCCGGTCTGCGGCGTATTTCTCAGCTGCCTATCCGGCAGTTCACCGCTGGAACACCGTTTTTTTGCGCGGGCTCAATTTCTCAGCTGCCTATCCGGCAGTTCACCTCCAGTTCAACGCCGTCGTGCGTCGCCGGCATTTCTCAGCTGCCTATCCGGCAGTTCACCACGTCAACGGCTTGCAGTGCTGCTGCGCGCATTTCTCAGCTGCCTATCCGGCAGTTCACCTCAGCGCCTCGCGCAATGCATTCAGGGCCATTTTCTCAGCTGCCTATCCGGCAGTTCACGGGAGTTCGAAGGCACGGGCGGCTTCTCGCTTTTTCTCAGCTGCCTATCCGGCAGTTCACGAGCGCCTCCTCGGCCACGAAGGCGGCTTCGTTTTCTCAGCTGCCTATCCGGCAGTTCACCCGTCCGTTCCACAGCACGACGGCTTCGGCCTTTTCTCAGCTGCCTATCCGGCAGTTCACTGTGGTGCGCGTCGCGGCCACGGTCGAAACCGTTTCTCAGCTGCCTATCCGGCAGTTCACGTCATCAACATCCAGGCCGAGAATGTGCAGCTTTTCTCAGCTGCCTATCCGGCAGTTCACCGCTCGCTGGCCAAGCGGCTCTACACCGCGCATTTCTCAGCTGCCTATCCGGCAGTTCACAACAGGGTCAGCAGCCCGGCGGTTGCTGTGATTTTCTCAGCTGCCTATCCGGCAGTTCACCTGGCGACCGGCAAGCGCGTCTGGATGCCCAATTTCTCAGCTGCCTATCCGGCAGTTCACGTCACCACGTCGGGCACGCTGACCGCCTCAGATTTCTCAGCTGCCTATCCGGCAGTTCACGCAGGAATGCCTGATTGCTGGTGAATCGGACTTTTCTCAGCTGCCTATCCGGCAGTTCACGCATCGACAACAGGCCGTCCGCTGCGATCCTGTTTCTCAGCTGCCTATCCGGCAGTTCACACCCACATCGCAGGCCACCCCGAGGTTGGTGTTTTCTCAGCTGCCTATCCGGCAGTTCACACCCTGCTTGCGGAAATAGCCGATCACCTGCATTTCTCAGCTGCCTATCCGGCAGTTCACGCGAGCGATCCGCAGGATGACCCGATCAGCGTTTTCTCAGCTGCCTATCCGGCAGTTCACGCGGGGCTCAGTGCAGATCCGGGCTTCGTGGTTTTCTCAGCTGCCTATCCGGCAGTTCACGAATACCGAGCCATCCCACTGCACCCCGATCATTTCTCAGCTGCCTATCCGGCAGTTCACGCGCCAGAAACGCCGATGTCCGCGATGCCGATTTTCTCAGCTGCCTATCCGGCAGTTCACTCTCATGAGCGGCCCTCCCTGAGCCTGTTGTTTTTCTCAGCTGCCTATCCGGCAGTTCACCGCCTAAGCCGCTCAGCGAGTAACAGCACCAATTTCTCAGCTGCCTATCCGGCAGTTCACGCAACGCTGCCGCTGCGCTACGACGCCACCAATTTCTCAGCTGCCTATCCGGCAGTTCACCTTCGCTTCCGCGTCGGTGGTCAGCTCGATCTTTTCTCAGCTGCCTATCCGGCAGTTCACCCCACTCTCCAGCGATCCACTCCACACCCTTGTTTCTCAGCTGCCTATCCGGCAGTTCACTTCCGGCGGAACGTGGCATTCCTCCACCAGCATTTCTCAGCTGCCTATCCGGCAGTTCACGGGCCGCCGGCAAGTGCGAGCCCGCGGGCGATTTTCTCAGCTGCCTATCCGGCAGTTCACAAAGACCCTGCGGGCGCCGCCGCCTACGCGATTTTCTCAGCTGCCTATCCGGCAGTTCACGTGGTGGCCGGCGTGGTGTAGCTGGCCGACGTTTTCTCAGCTGCCTATCCGGCAGTTCACGCGCGGCAGGCGCGCAAGGCTGGCCGCGACATTTTCTCAGCTGCCTATCCGGCAGTTCACACTCGATGCGGTAGCGACCAGCGCCAGCGGTGTTTCTCAGCTGCCTATCCGGCAGTTCACGCCAGTGATGACGCCAGTTGCGGTCTGCCCCATTTCTCAGCTGCCTATCCGGCAGTTCACGTGCCAACGTGCTGCCGCCGTCGCGGGCCATTTTTCTCAGCTGCCTATCCGGCAGTTCACGTGCTCACGCGCTTTCGCCACCTGTGGGACGATTTCTCAGCTGCCTATCCGGCAGTTCACGACGCGGCGCTGACCGCCGGCTGACGCGGGCTTTTCTCAGCTGCCTATCCGGCAGTTCACGCCGCCGTCAACGACGGCCCAGCGGAACCTGTTTTCTCAGCTGCCTATCCGGCAGTTCACGGCATCAACATCGGTCTGACGTTCCGCGGCGTTTTCTCAGCTGCCTATCCGGCAGTTCACTTGCGTGCGCGTAACCAGCGGGACCAGCGGTATTTCTCAGCTGCCTATCCGGCAGTTCACGGCTCTGCTGCGACTGCAGCCGATGCGGCTGATTTCTCAGCTGCCTATCCGGCAGTTCACAGCACCTCGGTGACAAACGGAGCCCAGGCGCTTTTCTCAGCTGCCTATCCGGCAGTTCACATGCCCGTCAGTCACCCTTCAGCGCTTCCGGCTTTCTCAGCTGCCTATCCGGCAGTTCACGGCCAGGATGGCGGCCTCGATTGCGGCGGGCATTTCTCAGCTGCCTATCCGGCAGTTCACAAGAGCACCTGGAGCGCATGGAAGCGCGTGGTTTTCTCAGCTGCCTATCCGGCAGTTCACACCGTGGCCGAGACGCGCATTGAGTCGACGATTTTCTCAGCTGCCTATCCGGCAGTTCACCACCTGGCCGGCAGCGTCCGCAATCGCCCAGCTTTCTCAGCTGCCTATCCGGCAGTTCACCTCAAGCTCGACTACCTGCGCGAGAAGGGCAATTTCTCAGCTGCCTATCCGGCAGTTCACGCGGGCGGTCAGGCGGTAGCGCGAGGCTTGAGTTTCTCAGCTGCCTATCCGGCAGTTCACCCGCCCGCCCCTTGCTCCCAGGCTTCGCGCATTTTCTCAGCTGCCTATCCGGCAGTTCACATGCCCGGTCAGTAGCCGTGGGCCGTCAGATATTTCTCAGCTGCCTATCCGGCAGTTCACCTGACGGTGACGTGTGGACCATGAGTTCCGATTTTCTCAGCTGCCTATCCGGCAGTTCACCTTGCACCTCGCGTGATTCGCCACCAGCTGCATTTCTCAGCTGCCTATCCGGCAGTTCACCATTCACGGTGTCTGCCACCAGCCGCCCAAAATTTCTCAGCTGCCTATCCGGCAGTTCACGCGCCAGCCGATACGCCGTGCTGCGCCCGGTATTTCTCAGCTGCCTATCCGGCAGTTCACGGTGGCGGATGCTGCGACCAAGCCGCCGGCCTTTTCTCAGCTGCCTATCCGGCAGTTCACTCGCACTGCTGTCGTCCATCGCAAGCCTGTTTTTTCTCAGCTGCCTATCCGGCAGTTCACGAGAACCGCGGCCGCCAAGCGCTGTCTCCATGTTTCTCAGCTGCCTATCCGGCAGTTCACTGTTTTCGTCGCGTAGTGCCGCACGGCGTAGATTTCTCAGCTGCCTATCCGGCAGTTCACCCGAGTACCTGCGCGCGCTGGCCGGCATCCAGTTTCTCAGCTGCCTATCCGGCAGTTCACATGCCGCTCTCTACGTCAACGGTACCGAGGTCTTTTCTCAGCTGCCTATCCGGCAGTTCACACCGTCTGCGCTGGAACACGGTTTTTCTGCGTTTTCTCAGCTGCCTATCCGGCAGTTCACCCGCGAATGGACCCGGCGGCCACGGCCGGCAATTTCTCAGCTGCCTATCCGGCAGTTCACTTTCTGCTCCGAATCCATTGCGGCCGCACTCGTTTCTCAGCTGCCTATCCGGCAGTTCACGCTCAATACCTGATCGAAAACCTGCGCAGCCGTTTTCTCAGCTGCCTATCCGGCAGTTCACATGGGCGCCGCAATGGCCCGCCGCCTGGAGTCTTTCTCAGCTGCCTATCCGGCAGTTCACTGCGAGATCGACCCGTCCACGGATGCGGCCATTTTCTCAGCTGCCTATCCGGCAGTTCACACCAGCGGCTGCATTGCGGTCGTTTTCGCCCTTTTCTCAGCTGCCTATCCGGCAGTTCACAAGGGCACGGCGTATTACGAAAATGCCATGACTTTCTCAGCTGCCTATCCGGCAGTTCACTTCGCCACTGGTCTGACCGCGGCCGAGCTTGATTTCTCAGCTGCCTATCCGGCAGTTCACATCGGCCTGGCCGCGAGTGCGCTGGCCACGCTTTTCTCAGCTGCCTATCCGGCAGTTCACGGCACGCTGGCCGCCACCGGCGCCGTGACGCTTTTCTCAGCTGCCTATCCGGCAGTTCACCCCTCGGGGGAACCGGTGCCGCCGCAAACCACTTTCTCAGCTGCCTATCCGGCAGTTCACCACCCCGGGCTGTGGGAGCTGTTTCGTATCAATTTCTCAGCTGCCTATCCGGCAGTTCACGTTTTCAGGCCGATTCCAAGCTTTCCGGATAGTTTCTCAGCTGCCTATCCGGCAGTTCACTCTGCGCGCGGCTGGTGGACCTTGGGCAGCAATTTCTCAGCTGCCTATCCGGCAGTTCACGTACGTGGCCGGTGCCCCGGACGGCTCGGCGTTTTCTCAGCTGCCTATCCGGCAGTTCACGTCGAACGCCAGCAGCGGGCTATCCGCGCCCATTTCTCAGCTGCCTATCCGGCAGTTCACTGGCTGGCGGCACGTGCACGCTCACCGTGGCGTTTCTCAGCTGCCTATCCGGCAGTTCACCGTTTTCAACCCAAGCCCGGGTTTGCCGGCAATTTCTCAGCTGCCTATCCGGCAGTTCACCCCTCTTGGCGATATGCCCGGTCAGTAGCCGTTTTCTCAGCTGCCTATCCGGCAGTTCACCCATGCGGCCTGGATCTGCACGCTGCCCTTGATTTCTCAGCTGCCTATCCGGCAGTTCACTTGGCGTGGTCATGCTCATTCGGTATTCCCCATTTCTCAGCTGCCTATCCGGCAGTTCACGCGCAGTGGGACGGCTGCGAGTGGGACGACGTTTTCTCAGCTGCCTATCCGGCAGTTCACACCGGCGCCCCACCTGCCTTGCATGGAGGGCATTTCTCAGCTGCCTATCCGGCAGTTCACAAGCACCTCTGAAGTCTAAGTCCAAGTTGTTAAAGATCTTTCTGGCTCTCGGCCCCTTTTGACCCTTTTCAGACGGCCGCGCACAAGTGCTTGATGCATCAGGCACTTGCGCGCGGTGCGGAAAAAAGGGTCAGAAGTGCGGCACGGTGGCCGTGGTGCTCAGCCCGTAGGCACTGAAGCTGCCGGGCCGGGGCTCTGGCACCAGCGGCCCCTGGCGCAGGAACAACCGGAAGCTCTGGCCCGTGCTCATGCTGCTCAGCACCACGAAAGGCAGCGCCAGCCGCTCGGCCGCGGCGTCCGGAATGCGCGCCAGCGCCTGCACCTCGTCCAGGCCTTGGCGCTTCATCAGCCGCCGCCGCAGCCGCTCCGGGCTGCTCTTGGCCTGCACCCGGCGCAGCGTGCGGTGCCGAGCCAACGCCGGCACCAGCGCGATGCCCAGCACTTGGCTGTGGTCGCGCATGCCCTTGAGCCAGTCCTGTGCCATCAGCCGCGCCAGCTCGCCCTCCGGCCCCACCAGCCGCATGCGGCTGCCCAGGGTGGGTACACACTCGTCATAGCCGGGAAAGCACACGCCAATCGCGTCGTGTGCGCCCTGCGCCAACGCCCGGTGCAGCTTGGCGTACAGCGCCGCCATGAGCTGATGCACCGGGAATTCCGGGTCGGGCAGCAACTCGATGTCCACGTAGTGAAGCATCGCCGCGCCTCACTCCGCGTCGCCGAACACGCCGCCGCGGATCAGCGTGGCCATCACGAAATGCTGCTGCTCCACCGGAGGCGCCTTGTCCTTGAGCAGCCAGTTGTCGAGCAGGTTGTAGAAGTCGTCCTTCGCCTTGGGCTGGCGGCAGGCCTTGCCCAGCGTGGTCACGGAGCCGTAGGGCTCCACGGCGATCGGGCCCAGCGGCCCCGCCTCCACATGCCAGGTGTCGATGGTGCGCAGTGCGTTGCCGATCTTCTGCGAGTGCACGCCAGCCACCTCGCCCACCTTGTAGAGCGTCTTGCTCTTCTTGTCGTTGTTGGTGCGATCGAGGATGAGCTCCTGCGACGGAAACACCTCCTGCCCGCCGCCTACGCGCACGAACGCCGTCACGCCCAGCAGTACGTGCGACTCGCCCGAGAGGCCCTGCTCGATGAGCTGCGCCACACCGTCCAGGGCTTCCGTCAACTCGCCCGGCGCGTCGAAGTGGCGCAGCGAGAGCTTCAAGGCGTCGAAGGTCCAGGTCTTGTCCGCACGGCCCTGCACCAGGTGCTCGATGCGCACCTCCACCTCTTCCGCCCCCGTGCGGTTGCGCCACAGCCAGCGGCCATTGGCCAGGTTGTGGGCGTAACGGCGCGACAGCTCGGTGAAGCCATGGGCCTTGACGTAGCCCTCCACCGTCTGGCGCAGCTTGGCCTGGTAGGCGGCGTTGTTGCACGCCGAGGGCGTGCCCGCGCCCTGCAGCACGCGCAGCGTGAAGGCGACCTTGAGCGTGTCGGCATCGGCCGGCAGCGCGGCCACGTCCACGGTCTGCAGGTTGGGCTTCTCGATCTGGGCATCGAGCTTGGCCGGGTCCATGTCCTTGGTCTTGAGGCGATTGGAGATCGTGCCGCGCACGGACTTCGTGCGCACCGGCACGGGGGCCCAGTCGCGCGAGGTGTCGCGCTGCTCCCAGCGCCCGGCGCTGAAGAGGGCGTCGGAGGGGTCGAGCTTGCGCTCGAAGGCCAGGACGGAAGCGGTCTTGAGATCGGCGTCGGCGGTCTTGGTGGCCATGGTCAAAGGCTCCTTGCGGGATTCAGGATTCGGAAACTGCGGTGGAGGGAACAGCGGAAGGGGACGGCTTGAAGCCGTTGGAACAGCGGTACAGGTTCAGCGCCTCGTCGTAGTCGGCGGACCAGAACAGGTCTTCGAAGCGGCGCAGGCGGTGCGGGCTGATCCACTGCCCGATGCCGTACACGCCTTCGACGAAGCGCAGCGGCGTGGTGGCGTCGCGGGCGCCCGCCACCGTGCCGGGCTCGTGCAGGGCGGAGAGCCCGGCAAAGCCCAGCGGGATCGGCACCAGCCAGCCGTCGCGGCTGTCGGTGCGCCACTCGACGCGCTCGTCCACGCTGCCGTCGGCCTTGGTGTGCTTCACCAGATGAGCGCGGAACGTGAGGCGCGACAGGTCCAGCCAGGCGTCCAGCGGGGTGGCATCCACGTCGGCCTCGCGCAGCGCCTGGAGCCGCGCCTGCAGCAGGTCGTCACGCGCGACCAGCGCGAAGCCAGGCAGGCAGCGGCGCATGAGGCGGCGGAACTGCTGACTGGCGTCATCCGTCCCCTCCTCGGCCAGCAGTTCCAGCAGCGGCGGGGCGGCGCGGCGTCCGCCGGACAGCGCCGGCATCACGCTGCCACCGGCGATGCGCATGCCCTGCACGACGTGCGCGATGCGCTCGGCCAGCGCCTTGCGCTCGTCCACGGCGTCCACCTTGGCGGCGGCGTGCACACCGGAGAGCTCCACGTCGAGCACCAGCGTGACGTCCAGGTGGACACGCCCCTCTTCCACGATGGCCGCCGTGTTGCCGTTGGGCAGGATGGGGTTGCGCGTGAGCCGGAAGCTGCGCGTGTGGCCGCCGGTGGTGACCTGGGGTTCGAAGCCGTGGCAGACCACGCCCACGCCGTAGAAGCGGATGCCCGCATCGGGGCCCAGACGCCGCTCCAGCGCCGTCGTGGCGCCCAGGAAAGCCGTCATCGCCGGGAAGCCCCAGGTCATCGGGCTGGAAATGGCGTTGGCGTTCTGGATGCGCAGCCGCGGCAACAACAGCACGGCGCGGCGCCAGCCGGTGGCGTCCTGCGGTACGTCACTCATATGCCACCTCCATGTCGTAGGCCTTCACTTCCGCCAGCACGCAGTCGCGCCACTCCTTGAACTCCGGGTCGGCGAAGTCGAGCTTTCCGCGCAACTGCGCGTTGAGCCAGTTGGCGAAGCCGGCGGCGATGCGCTCCGTCACGGTGTCGATGGGCAGCCGCTCTTCCTCGGGCACGCCCGACGCGTCGAGCCAGCATTTCTCGGCCTCGCCGAGGCGGCATTCAGCATCCTGGCTCCAGCCCTCGGGCAGGTTGCGCAGCTCGGCGGTGAACTGGATGAATTCCTCCACCAGCAGGTCCACCAACTTGGCGCGGTGCTCTTTTGCTTCCTTGTTCTTTTTGACCTCGACTTCCAGGAACGCACGCAACTGCGGCACCAGCCGGCGGACCTGTTCCCGGTAACCGAAGACCTTGAACAGGGTTTCCACTCGCAGCAGCGGACGCACGGGCTTACTAAGCCATTTCGGTGGCAGGGAGGCGAGTAGAGGACTGTCACCTCGGTGTTCAGTATTGAGCTGACCTATGACCTGTGGCTTTGTCCCGCCAAGCTTTCGTATTGCCAGATTGGGATACTCATGTACCGGCTGCTCCGAAAATCTTCGTTCACGACGCGCCTCCCGTGCAGCCTTCGCTACCTCACCAAAGCGATCCTGCTGAAGCTGCAAATACAGCTGATGAACCAACGAAGCTGGATACAGCGGTGCCAATAGGTGGTAGGAGTTTTCACTGAAAACGTCGTCACCAATCAGCCAATAAACCTGCTTAGCTGTCGTATGGGTTGAAGTCTTTCCTCTCGGCTCGGTCAAGCCTGCAAAAGCAGCCAATAGAGAATTCGCGACGCTCAGGTCATCGCACAGCGCTGCTGCAAGATCTGGATCTCGTTCTTGTGACAACTGAAGGAGCGTCTTTCCCCCATATTCCAGTTTCAAGAACTTATAGACATCAAGCGAACCTGCATTACCGACAACATCCAATTCAAACGGATGACGCAGGCAGTGACTTCCAACAAACGAGATAAGGGGCAAGGACGAAGGGCGAATCAACAAATTCGTGCCCTTTGCGTCTGGATGCATTGGCTTAAGCGAGTGCGTCACCGCCTGGAGCTGCGAGACGCGGCGCGCAGCGTCGGCGAGCCAGGTGCCGGGCTGGTACTGCTGGCGCAGCTCGGCGCGTTTGGGGCTGTCATCGGGCAGGCCGTCGAGCTTGTCCTTGAGCCGGTCGTTCAACCAGCCTGAGACGAGCGAAGCCAGTTCTGCCCGACGCGTTGGTGATGGCGTTGGCATGGAGTCCAGTTCGTCGATGGAGCGGCCTTGGGCCGCGAAACATGGGCTCCGCTGCAACTTCTCGGAGCACCGGTTGGACCTTCACTGCAGGCCCAGGCGTAACGGTCAGGTTTGAGGCAGCACGACTTCCCTCCTGAGATCGTCAGTCATGGTTGTTGAAGTTCAGCCCATACAGGCTGCTGTGCCGCAGTGCTTGCCGACATGTAAGGCACTGTATCTGAGTCAAGAGAGGAATTCAACACAGCATAGCTACAAGTCTTGTGGCTCACCAATCGAACTGAGGGCCTGGTCAGGAGATCGGTACGATCTCCCCTCTGCCGCATAGGCAGCTGAGCAAACAAGGCTTGTGGCTTTGGAAGCCTCTTTACTGCCGCATAGGCAGACCAAGCGAAGTACAGGACTTACACCCCTGCCTTCGCAAACCCCAGGGCTGGATGAAACCTCCAGCCCTGGGCGTTCCTCGGCACCGTCACCGCCCCATAGCGCAAGGCGCACTCGAACAGGCTCATCTCCAGCTCCTGCGCCAGCCGCTGCAGCTCCTCCAGGTAGTCCGTGACGCCCCAGGGCGCGATGCCGGGGCCTTGCACGGCCTCGTTCGGCACAGGCTTGTGTTGCGCCTCATCGACTTCCAGCCAGGGCCGCTCGCGATCGCCCCGCCTGCGCTCATCGACCATCTCCACCAGCGCATAGCGCTCGCCCTCCTCGTCGGGCATGAGCCGCAGCTCCGCTTCCGGCGCTCCGCTGTCGTCCCTGAAGCGCTGCTGCTGCGGCAGGAAGGCGGTGGTGAGCGCGTCCTGCGGCGGCTCACACCACCAGCTCGCGGCGTTGAGCCGGCGCTGCGGCGCTTGCGCCGAGCCGCGTGTCCGCCGTCCTGCCGGCACCGGCGAGGCCGACGCCGGCAGCGTCGGCAGCACCTCGGCCGCCGTGCGCGCGTGCTCCAGGTCCGCCAGCCGGAGTTGCTGCCGCAGCGGCGCCGCCTCCACGATGCGCGGCCGGGCATCCAGGTGCTCCACGTCCAGCCCGTCCAGCAACTGCCGCAGGTCGTGGCTTTCCAGGTGGAACTCGCCGTCGTCCCGCTCGTAGCCCGGACGGCAGAAGGCCGCCCGGCCCGGCTGCTCGAAGTGCCGCAGGTTGTGGCTGAACACGTGCACGTTGGGCTCGCCGCAGGGCCCGGGCTGGTGGCGGCGCACGCGGCCCAGCAGCTGGATGAGCGAGCGCAGCGACGAAGGTTCGGCCACGGCCCAGCGGTACGAATGGTCTCTTCCGACTTCAGTAACGCTGGTGCCCAGCACGATGAACAGGTGCTCGGCTTCCGGGTACTCGTCAATGCGCGGGCGCACGTCGGGCCGCTCGAACACTTCCTTGGGCTCATGCCGCTTGAGTGCCGCGTCGAGCTGCTGCTCGATGGCCGAGCGCACCAGCAGCGGGAACTGCGAGTGGTACACGCACAGGTGGATGCGCAGCCCCTCGGGCGCCCCCAGCCGGTACAGCGCCAGCGCCACCTCGTACAGCGGCTCGATGTTGGCCATGCGCACCAGGCCAAAGCTCACGCGCTTGCCGCTCCTGGAGTCCGTCTCGGCGTGCCGCCGGTGCAGGGTTTCGGCTGACGCTAGCACCTGCTTCGCGAAGCCCTCGTAACGTGCCTTGTCGCCGCGGGCCCCGGACAGGTCCAGCCCGATCAGCTCCACCCGGCGCCGCGCCTCGGTAGCCGCCAGCTTTGCGAGCTGCTGGTACCGGCCGCGTGCGAAAGCTCCGTGCGCCTGCGCGAAGGCCTCGCGCGATGCGCAGTCCGCCTGCACGCGGTCGAACTCGTCGATCCACAGGCAGCACACCGCCGGCGGTGCGTCGGTGCCGGAGGGACGGTCGCTGCGGTGCCGGCTGAAGTGCTCACGCCCGTGGCGGTAGGCCTCGAACAGGCCCAACACCAGTGACGGCGGCAGCGTCGCGGAAGAGAGCAGCACGCGGCTGCCCAGCAGCCCGGCCCAGTGCACCAGGCGCGTGAGCGCCGGCAGATCCTTCAGGCCGAAGTCGTCGGGCTCGTCCAGCACCAGGTCACCGCTGAGCAGGCGCAGCATGGGCGCGATCTGCCGGCCTCCGCGCTGGCTTTCCGTCGCGGGCGTGAGGTGATCAACGGTGCACACCAGCACCGGCGCCAGCAGCAACTTGCGCGCGTTGGGGTCGCGCAGGACACGGCGCAGCAGCGGATGCCCGTCCTCGCGGCCTTCGCTGAAGTCCACGTCGGCATCCTCGTCCAGCAGATCCTGCCGCGAGGCCGAGCCAGTCCTCTCGGCCTCGGCCTCGTAGTACTCGAACAGTTCCCGACTGGCCGCGCCGCCCACGCGGATCGCCAGCTCGTCGTCACCCAACCCCAGCTTGGCGCGCATCTCACGCCCGGTCTGCAGCGTCAGCGTGCGCAGGCCCATGGCGAAGGCACAGCGCAGGCCCTTCACGGGGTCGGCCAGTGCGTACATCACGCGCGCGTTCGCCAGCGTCTTGCCGCAGCCGGTGGAGGCCATGTTGACGATGAAGGCACCCTGGCGCCGGCTGCGCTCGCGCAGGCCGGCGGCGAGGTCGGCCGCCTTGTCCTGCCATCTGAAACGCTCCTGGCTCGCGCGCTGGCGCAGCGCGCGGCACTTGAGCAGGCGCGGCAAAGCCTCGTCGAAGCGCGGCAGCGCGTGGGCAATGTCGCGGCTGACTTTCGCGACGCCGATGAGGTGTTCATCGAGCGTCTGGCCGCCACGGCCGTCCTTCACGGTGTTGGCCTGCAGCGGGTAGCCCTTGGGCACTTCCACCCGCTCTGCATCCTTGATCTTCAAGCTGGAGTAATGGTGGTCCGCCAGCATCAGCGTCAGCCGCGACAGGTGCATCACGTAGGGCTGGCGCAGCCAGTGGTAATCCGCGCCGCGGTCCGGGCGCTGCACGAGCTTCAGCAGCCGCTGGGCAATGCGGGCGGCCTGGCGCTGCCAGTGGGGCGTGGTGACGGGCAGGCCGTGCTCGAACTCCCAGTAGCGCTTGAGCCGCTTCGGGTCGGGGCTTTGAGGAAGCTCGTTCCAGGTGGACTGGATCTTGAACAGCACGTCCTTGAGATCCTGGGCCGCGGCCACCTTGACTCTTGAACCCAGTGGTGCGGGGCTGCCGTCGTCTTTCGTGGTCGGCATCACCGGCAGACGGTGGTGCGTGACGACCAGCCAGCCCACGGCCTGCGCCAGCGGCGCGTTCACCATGGTCGTGAAAGGCGACTGGAAAGCGCTCTCGGGCTGGTCGCACCGCAGACGGTCCTTGCCGAGCCATGCCTCCAGTCGTCCTGCCTCGGGGCCCGCCAACCGGGCCAGCCACGTGGCGTCGTCGTCCTCGCCCACGAAAGCCTCGAACAGCCGCAGTGACACCCATTCGTGCCGGTAGTCGTTCCTGCCGTCCCATCGGCCCTCCAGCCGCTTCTGGAAGGCTGCGCAGGCCTTGCCCAGGTCATGCAGCAGGGCCGCCATCGCGGCCAGCAAGTCGATGTCCTGGCCGCTGTGCCAGTCGTTCTCGTCCTGCGCGCGCAGCACGTTGCAGCGGGTGGTGTTGGTGGGCACGGCGCCCTGGGCGTTGAAGCGGCTGGCGTCGCCCACGGTCCACAGCAGCTCGCTGTGGTCCAGGCCGCGGATCCAGTGGCAGGCAACGGCCGTGTTCTTGCGCGCGGTCTTGCGCAACAGCCGCCGCAGCGTGTCCAGCCCGTCCTGCGTGATGGGGGTCTGCCACGTGCGCTCGCCGCGGCGCTCGGCGAACTGGTCCAGGATGCGCCGCGTCTCGGTCAGCGCCCGCTTCTCGCACTGGGAGATCAGCAGCACGTTCATTCGGCACTCCCGGGCTGCGACCGCGCTGCCGCCTCCTCGGCCGCCAGGCCGATGCGCTGCGCCGTGTCCTTGAGCACCTCGATCATGAAATCCAGCGCCGCACTGCGCGTCAGGGCCTCGATGCAGGCGTGGCGGAATTCCTGCTCGGTGTGGCCGCGCATGGCCGAGAGAAAGGCCTGCGGCAGGATGACCGCGTCCTTCACCAGGTCCGCTACGTCGAACACCAGCCCGCCCTTGCGCGTCTTGCCGTGCAGCACCGCCAGCCCGTGCGGCAGGCCCAGCACCCACGCGGCGGTGGCGCCCAGGCCATAAGCCAGGTAGTTGCCGTGGTCCAGGAAGCCGTTGGCCGCGTCCTGCCCCTCGCCACGCTTGGCGCGCGTGAACTCGCCATGTCCCGTGGCCTGCGCCACCAGCCGGTACAGGTGCTTGGTCAACCGTGCCTCCTCGGTCAGCAG
The DNA here is from genome assembly GCF_937926365.1 of uncultured Azohydromonas sp. Taxonomy (GTDB): domain Bacteria; phylum Pseudomonadota; class Gammaproteobacteria; order Burkholderiales; family Burkholderiaceae_C; genus Azohydromonas. The sequence continues at coordinate 54,082 of NZ_CALAOH010000052.1, forward strand.
CGCGTTGTTGTCCGGCGCGCCCACGATGGCCGAGCGCGAGGCGTCCAGCAGTGGCTGCAACAGCGCGCCGTCCACGCCGAAGCCCTGGTCCTTCAGGTTCTTGTTGCCGGTCCATTCCTTCAGCAGCCGCTCCAGCCGCGCAAGCTGGAAGCGCTTGGCCGCGGCCAGCCTCCAGTGCTCATCGAACCAGAAGCGCACCCAGCGCTGCAGGTATTCCGTGGGACGGTACTCGCTCTGGCCCGGGATCCAGGCCACCTCCAGCGCCTGCTCGGTGCCGGCAAACAGCGGCGTGCCGCCACCACCGCAAAAGCCCAGCATCACGCCGGCCTTGGCCAGCTCGCGCACCGCCGCTTGCGTGATGGAAGTGCCCGTGCCCAGCAGCACGGTCGTGGTGTTGGCGATGGGAATGTTCCAGTAGAGCGACTGCTTGCCCTTTTCCGTCACGTACTCCACACGCCCGCCGTTCACGAGCACGCGGCAGTGCTCCAGGTAATAGATGTTGGCGCGCTTCGAATGCAGGATCGTCTTCAGGTCGCCGGCGGCGATGTCATCCATGGTCTGGCCTCCCTGACGGGCATGATGCCGGGCCAGGTGGCTCACCACGTGAGCCTGCGCAAGCTTCGAAGCGTGAAAATGTGGCGGTTCTGAACAGGCAGGCGATGAAGCTTCCCGAGCACGCATGCGGCATGCCGGAAGCGGCTGCGAGCGTGGATGAACCGCTCGCCATCGAGCCGCTGGGCGTGAAGCACGCTGGATCTGGCGGACCTCGTGCTCACGCACTGAGCCTAGGTCTGGCCGGCGCCATGTCGGCGCCGGTCCGCACGGTGGCTCAGCGCCCGCGAAACACCGCCGCCCTCTTCTCCTGCCACGCCCGCACGCCCTCGCGCAGGTCTTCCGAGGCGTTGACGCGGGCGATGTCGCGCGCCAGGGCTTGCGTGTCCAGCGCGCCACGGGCGATGCCGTTCAGGTGGCGCTTCATGCCCAGCAGCGCCAGCGGCGCCATGCCGGCCAGGCGCTCGCACCACGCCTGCCCGGCTTGCGCCAGCTCCTCGGGCCCGACCATGCGGTCCAGGTAGCCCAGCGCCAGCATCTGCCGCGCGTCCAGCTTCTCGGCCGCCAGCAGGATGCGCCGCGCCACGGGCAGCCCCAGCCGCGCCACGAAGCGCTCCATGCCGCCGCGGTAGAACAGCAGCCCCAGTTGCGCCGCGGGCACGAACATCTCCGCCGCCGTGGTGGCGATGCGGAAATCGCAGGCCAGCGCCAGGTCGGTGGCGCCGCCGTACAGGCCGCCGTTGATCACCGCCACCGTCACCGGGCGCGCGGCCTCCAGCGCCGCGGCCAGCGCCTCGAAACGCTCGGCGGCCGTGGCGATGTGCTCGCCCGCCTCGCCCAGGTTGAAGCCGCTGCAGAAATGCCGTCCCTGCGCCTGCAGCCGCAGCACCAGCACCTCCTCGCGCGCGTTGACCTCGGCCAGTTGCGCCTGCAGCACGTCCAGATCCGACAGCTCCAGCCGGTTGGCCACCGCCGGGCGGCGCAGCGTGATGGTGGCGATGGCGCCGTCGATGGCGAGAACGGGCGGCTGGCCGGCGGGTTCGGTGGGCGTAGTCATGTCAGCGAGGGAAGTCGGGGAAGGTGGACGCGAAGGCCGCGCGGCCCCCCGGCGCCCAAGCAGGGCCGGGGCCCGCCACGGGCGCGGCGATGATACGCAGCGCCCTCGGCCTCCCTGCCGCCAGCTCCGCGGGCACCGCCTCGGCCAGGCATCGATTCGCTATCGCTTGCTGAGAGAGTTTCACCAGGGCCGACATAAAACCCAAGGCGCCTGACGCACAAGATTTCAGACGACCCCAATCGCCGTTGAGCACTCCATGCGCTTGAACTTATGCCGTGCCTCACGCACAAGAATCTCGCCGGCATTCATGCACCTTGCCTGGGCAGCCGGGCGTTACACCTCCGACCTGAGCACACCGAACGATTTTCGGTTTTCCAAGACGCCCTCTGCATTTGTCATGAAAGGTTCTGAGAATGGCTCGATCTCTTCCTTCAATGGATTTATTCATTGGCTTTGAGGCAGCAGCCAGGACGCTCCTGCCGTCCTGCGTCGAGCCCGAATCCGGCAGTTGCCCTCGCCAACATGCCCGCGGCATCCCGTGCGGGAAATTGCGCCGGCCTGGGCAGCCAGTGCGGGCCGCCGGCATCCTCCCGGACACCGGTGGCGGGCCTGCGTTCAGGCCGGGGACTGAATGAGCCCGCGGTTGATCTCGTTGATCTTGCGCGTCAGGCGGTACACGCCGCGCAAACGGCGTGCTTGTCACGCACCGGCTTGGGCATGACATTTGTCCTGCCCGTCCGGATTTCCGGCCACGGCCCCTGCCATTCCTGCTATTGACAAACCGGTCCAGACAGCCGAAATACCGCACCCAATTCGGATGCTGCGGCGCAACACCGGATTATCCCTAAGGAGGCGCAATAAGCGCTTGGGAGGCTTCCCAGGCCGTTGACGCCCGATTGGGGGGTCGCTAATCTCTTGTCCCAACAGGGTCTTTTTTTTATGGGGATGACGGGGGAGCAAACCTGCCGCAAGCCGAGATCCGGCCGGTAATGGAACTGACTGCTTTGCAGTTCAGGTTAGCCGGCATGGCTCGCGCGGAATTACTCCTTGCGTTTGTTTCGAACAAGAAATTTAGTCACCCAGGGTGACTGCGAATTTACTCATTGCCTGAAGTATTTCGCGGCAGTTATGTCGGAAAAGCCGTTGCATCAGGTTTTTTCGATATTGGACGCCAACACGACGCCGGTCATTTGTCAGCGCATTGCGCTTGGCCTTCGGGCGGATTTTGTCCAGACGTGTGGTGGCGGCTTTGATGGGTGCCCAGCCCCCGGGCGGCGCCCTGCTCCACCCCTGGAAGGGATTGCTCATGCGTATCAACGAGCCCGTCACCCAAGCGGAATTCCGCTTCCCGAGCAACGCAACGCTGATGTCCACCACGGACACGCGTGGCGTCGTCACCTACGCGAACGATGCATTCGTCGAGGTCAGCGGCTTCGCACGCGAGGAAATCGTGGGCAAACCGCACAACATCGTGCGCCACCCCGACATGCCGCGCGAAGCCTTCGGCGACATGTGGGCCACGCTCAAGGGTGGCGAACCGTGGACCGCCATCGTCAAGAACCGCCGCCAGAACGGCGACCACTACTGGGTGCGCGCCAATGCCGTGCCGGTGGTGCGCCACGGGCGCACGGTGGGCTACATGTCCGTGCGCACCCAGCCTTCGCGCGAGGAGATCGCGTCGGCCGAGGGGCTGTACGACGGGATTCGCAAGGGCAGCGCGCGGCACAGGCTGCACAAGGGCGTGCTGCTGCGCACGGGCTTGCTGGCCTGGACCTCGGTGTTCCAGCTCATGCCGGTGCGCTGGCGCATCCGCATGGCGTTCATGGGGCTGGTGCCGGTGATGGCCGCCGCGTTCTGGGTGCAGCAGTCGTGCACGGCGCCGGTGGCGCTGATGAGCACCGCGGTGGCGATGGCGCTGCTGCTGACCTGCTGGGCGCTGGAGCTGCAGATCGCGCGGCCGCTGGAGCAGCTGCGCGAGGAGGCCACCAAAGTGGCCACCGGCGAGAACCCGATGGCCACGCACATGAACCGCGCCGATGAGATCGGCATGACGCTGCGCGCCGTCGGACAGCTGGGACTGATGTTCCGATGGCTGGTGGACGACGTGAGCCAGCAGGTGGAGTCGGTGCAGCACGCGGCGGCCGAGATCGCGCAGGGCAACATGGACCTGAGCACGCGCACCGAGCAGGCGGCCGCCAGCGTGGAGGAGACGGCCTCCTCGATGGAGGAGATGACCGCCACCGTGAAGGCCAACGCGCGGACCGCCACGCAGGCCAACGAACTGGCCGGGCAGGCACGCCACGCCGCCAGCGAAGGCAGCCGCACGGTGGCCGAGGTCGTGCGCACCATGAACGACATCTCGGCCAGCTCGCACCAGATCGCCGACATCGTGGGGCTCATCGACAGCATCGCCTTCCAGACCAACATCCTGGCGCTCAACGCCGCGGTGGAAGCGGCCCG